>NZ_BCSL01000003.1:0-95804 GCF_001570845.1 Dietzia papillomatosis NBRC 105045
GGTCGTCTACCTCGCCGACCGGCTCGGCAAGCCGCTGCTCATCGAGGGCCCGGCGGGCGTCGGCAAGACGGAGCTGGCCAAGGCTGTCGCCGCCGCCACCGAGGCCGAACTCATCCGTCTGCAGTGCTACGAGGGCGTCGACGAGGCCCGTGCGCTCTACGAATGGAACCACGCCAAGCAGATCCTGCGGATCCAGGCCGGGCAGGGCGAGGGCTGGGATTCCACGCGCGACGACGTGTTCTCCGAGGAGTTCCTCCTGTCGCGACCGCTGCTCACCGCGATCCGGCGCAGTGAGCCCACGGTGCTGCTCGTCGACGAGGTGGACAAGGCGGACATCGAGATCGAGGGCCTGCTGCTGGAGGTGCTCAGTGACTTCGCGGTGACCATCCCCGAGCTGGGGACGATCGAGGCGACCCGCAGGCCCTTCGCCGTGCTGACCTCCAACGCCGCCCGCGAGCTGTCCGAGGCGCTCAAGCGTCGCTGCCTGTACCTGCACCTGGACTTCCCGACGCCGGAGCTCGAGCGGAAGATCCTCGCGTCCCGGGTTCCCGAGCTGGACGACCGGCTGGCCGAGCAGCTCGTGCGCGTCGTGGGGGTGTTGCGCGCCATGGCGCTGAAGAAGGTGCCGAGCGTGTCGGAGACGATCGACTGGGGCCGCACGCTCGTGGCGCTGGGCCTGGACACGATCGACGACGAGACCGTCCTGCAGACCCTCGGCGTGGTCCTCAAGCACCAGTCCGACCAGCTGCGTGCGGCCGCCGAGCTGCGGCTGAACTAGCGTGCGGACGCTCGAGATGATCGGGGGGCGGGGGCGATGACCCAGAAGAGTCCGGGCGGTCTGTCCGGCCACCTCGTCGACTTCGTCGACGCACTGCGCCGCAAGGGCATCCCTGTCGGGCCCAGCGAGGCGGTCGACGCGGCCTCGGCGATGGTGCACGTCGACCTGCTCGACCGCGCCGCCCTGCGCGAGGCGCTGGCCTCGACGATCCTGCACAAGCCCACGCACCGCGGGGTGTTCGACCAGCTCTTCGATCTGTGGTTCCCGACCGCGGTCGGGGGTCACGCCGCGGGCGACGCGGTGACGCTCGAGGTGGAGATCCCGACCGACGATGACGGCAAGGTGGATCCCGACGCCCTCAACGAGCTCATCGCCTCGCTGCTTCTCGAGGACACCGACGAGTCGCGCGCCAAGGCCCGGGCGCTCGCCGAACTCCTCGTGGAACAGCTGGGCTCGTACGACTCGGTGAACGGCCCGCGCTACTCCGCCTACCAGGCATTGAGCCCGCTGGACACGAACTCGATCATGCAGAGGATCCTCGACGGGCTGCTCGGCGCGGATCCCTTCGACCCCGACGGTTCCAAGCGGCACGCGGAGAAGAGCGCGGCCGCCAACGCCGCGGCGGACCTGGTGCGTGGCTTCCTGCGCGAGGTCGCCGACGAGACGCGTCGCCGCACCGCTGAGACCGTGGGGCGGGATCGGGTGGCCCAGTACGCGGTCGGCCCGGCGGCCGAGCAGGTCGACTTCCTGCGCGCCAACGACCAGGATCTGCAGGCGCTCCGTCGGAGGGTCGGGCCACTGGCGCGCCAGCTCGGGAGTCGCCTGGCCGCGCGGCGGCGCCGCCACCGGCACGGTGCTATCGACATGCGCAAGACCATGCGTCGGTCGATGTCCACGGGAGGGGTCCCGGTCGAGCTGGTTCTGCGCAAGCCACGCCCGGCCCGCCCCGAGCTGGTGGTGCTGTGCGACGTGTCCGGGTCGGTCGCTGGTTTCAGCCACTTCACCCTCCAGCTGGTGCACTCGCTCCGCGAGCAGTTCTCCCGGGTGCGTGTCTTCGCCTTCGTCGACACCACCGACGAGGTGACCTCGTTCTTCGAATCGGGTTCCGACCTCGGCACGGCGATGAGCAGGATGGTGCGCGAGGCCGAGATCATCACCTATGACGGGCACTCCGACTACGGGCACGCTCTCGAGGGATTCGCCGACCGGTACGCCCATACGCTGACGAGGACGGGTTCGCTGCTCATCCTGGGCGATGGCCGCAACAACTACCGCGATCCCGCGGTCGAGGCGCTGGAGTTCGTCAGCGAGCGGGTCGGACACACCCACTGGCTGAACCCGGAACCACGGCGGCAGTGGGGGACCGGCGACTCGGCCGCCAAGTTGTACTCCCAGTACGTGCCGATGCACGAGTGCCGCAACGTCGAGCAGCTCACGGCGGTCGTCTCCAGCCTGCTGCCCGTGTGAGCGTCCGGGGCGGCGGGGAGCGGCAGACGAGTACGCGGCACCCCGGCCCGATAGACTCGGTGACCATGACCACGACGGGAACCGCCGACGGCTCGCGGCGCCGCATCGGAGTGATGGGCGGAACCTTCGACCCGATCCATCACGGTCACCTCGTGGCGGCCAGCGAGGCGGCTCATCGGTTCGATCTCGACGACGTCGTGTTCGTCCCCACGGGTGAGCCGTGGCAGAAGCGCACTCGGGAGGTGTCCCCGGCCGAGGACCGCTATCTCATGACCGTCATCGCGACGGCCTCTAATCCGCGCTTCTCTGTCAGCCGCGTGGACATCGACCGCCGGGGGCCGACCTACACGGTCGACACCCTCAAGGATCTGCTCCGTCAGCACCCGGAGACCGAGCTGTTCTTCATCACCGGCGCTGACGCGTTGGAGAAGATTCTGACCTGGCGCGGCTGGGAGGAGATGTTCGAACTCGCCACGTTCGTCGGCGTCTCCCGTCCCGGTTTCGAGTTGTCCGACACCCATCTCACCGAGATCGAGAACGGGCGGGTCTACCTGCTCGAGATCCCCGCCCTGGCGATCTCGTCCACCGAGTGCCGCCGCCGTGCGGCCGACGGCGCCCCCGTCTGGTACCTCGTACCCGACGGCGTCGTGCAGTACATCGCCAAGCGCAACCTCTACCGGCCGGAGGGCTCCACCCGCCTGGACGGCACCCCAGTAGCGACGGCCCCGGTGCACCGGGTCCCCGTCCCCATCGATTCGCACCCCGAGGAGAACCCCCTGTGACCGCAAGCCCCGAGGCCGTGGAGATGGCCGCCGTCGCCGCCCGCGCCGCAGATGACAAGCTGGCGACCGACATCGTCGTCATCGACGTCTCCGACCAACTCGTCATCACCGACTGCTTCGTCCTGGCGTCCGCGGACAACGAGCGTCAGGTGAACTCCGTCGTCGAGGAGATCGAGGACAAGCTCCGCGAGGCCGGACACAAGCCACTGCGCCGTGAGGGCACCCGCGAGGGTCGGTGGGCCCTGCTCGACTACAACGAGCTCGTCGTGCACGTCCAGCATGTCGACGAGCGCGACTACTACTCGCTCGACCGGTTGTGGAAGGACTGCCCCGTCGTGGAGATCGAGGGCGTCGAGACGTCGCGGCGCTCGGATACCGCCGCCGGCGGGGCCGATGACTCGCTCGCCCCGGAGGAGCCACAGCGGGATCAGGAGCTCTGAACTCCTCGGTGACCCGACGTCTCATCCTGCTGCGTCACGGCCAGACGCATTACAACGCCTCGCTGCGGATGCAGGGGCAGTTGGACACCGAACTCAGTGAGCTCGGGGTCCGGCAGGCGCACGCCGTCGGCCGGGCGTTGGCGCCCCGACGGCCGTGGACGATCTTGTCCTCGGATCTTCAGCGTGCGCACGAGACGGCGAAGGCGCTGGCGTCCGAGGTGGGACTGGACGTCGTCACCGACCCGCGGCTGCGCGAGACGAACCTGGGGACCTGGCAGGGGATGAGCCACTCCGAGGTCGACGAGCAGTGGCCGGGCGCGCGACTGCGCTGGCGCAGCAGTCCGCGCTGGTCACCGCCGAACGGGGAGAGCCGCATCGAGGTGGCGCGTCGTACCCGCGAGGTCGTCGACGAGCTCGTCGAGTCGTCGCCGGAGTGGGGGGAGCACCCGGCCGTGATCGTCGCGCACGGAGGCGCCATCGCGGCGCTGACCGGGGCACTGCTCGAACTGCCCGTGGAGCACTACCCGATGTTCAACGGGCTCGGCAACACCTGCTGGGTGCAGTTGTCCGCCCACCCGCGCACCGCGAATCCGGACGAGTCGCACGCCGAACCGGAGGTCGCGCCCACCACTGACGCGGCTCGGGCCCTGCTGTGGCGCCTGGACCAGTGGAACGCGGGGATCACACCGCCGGTGGACGCCCCGTGACGGTCCGACTGGTCACCGACTCCTGCGCGGACCTGCCAGCCGCGTGGGTCCGCGACTTCGGCATCACGGTCGTGCCGCTGCACGTCGTGCAGGAGGACGACAAGGCCGTCTCCACCGCAGCGGTGACCCCAGACGAACTCGCGGCCAACTATGCCGACCTCCTCGCCGACCCGGACTGCACGGGCGTCGTCTCGGTGCACCTGTCCAAGGAACTGTCGCGGACCTGGCAGTCGGCCAGCGACGCCGCCACCCGCTTCGGCGGCCGTGTCCTCGTCTCCGACTCCCGGGGGGCGGGGATGGCCTTCGGCGCCGCGGTCGCCCAGTGCGCGTGGGCCGCGAACAACGGGCTCGGGCTGTCGGCGACCTACGACCTCGCCGCGCGTCTGTGCCGGGGCGCCTCGACCTACGCCGCCCTCGAGTCGCTCGAATACCTACGGCGGGGCGGCCGGATCAGCGCCCTGGCCGCGATCTTCGGCAGCGCGCTGGCGATGCGTCCGGTGATCGTCCTGCGGTCGGGATCGGTTGACCTCGCCGCGAAGGCGCGCACCACCACGAAGGCCCATGAACGCCTCCGCGCGCTGCTTCGCGACGACCTCGCCCGCGGTGACGTCCTGGTCGTCATCCACCACCATGAGGCGGCGGAACGGGCCGGGGAGATGGCCTCGGAGATCCGCAAGCAGACCCCGTTCCCGGAACGCGTCATCATCGTCGAATTCGACGAGGTCCTCGCGTGGCATCTGGGCCCGGGAACAGTGGGGGTGTCGGTGACAGACCTCGTGGACACCGAATTCCCCATCCCGTCCCCCTCTCCACAGGACGCGGACTGAGGACCGCGTTCCGGAGCGGATGGGGGCGGGTGCCGGTCTAGCGTCGCGCCCATGCGAACCGAGATCCGGGCCCGTCCCGCCGATCCCGAGCGGGACCCGGCGCGGGCGGCCGCGTTACAGCGACTGGCCGGTGCGCTCGCGCCAGAGCCGGTCGGTCGGAATTGTGAGCCGGCGGTCGCGGAGTCGGCCCGGGTTCCGTGGGCGGAACCCGATCCGGACGGAGCCCGGCCGGAGCGCTTCCCCGCCGAGGACCCGGACATCGCCGCATGGGCCGACCCGCCGTGGTGGGCCCGCATCAGATGGGCACCCGATCGTCTCGCGGGAGTCGCGCTGGTGGTCGTGGTCCTCGCCCTCGGGGCGTTCTCCGTGCACCGGCTGCTCGCCGCCGTCCCCGCGGGTCCGCCCGTTCCCGAGCTGCCGCTGGCGGCGTCGGACGCGAAGTCGGTGGGCGGCGGCCCGGCCCCCACGCCGTCCGCGCCGACCACGTCCGCGACGGCGGCCGCGACGGCGGCCGCGGGGGCGGCCGCGGGGACCGACCCGGACGCGACGGAGGGCCCACTCGTCGTCTCCGTGGTCGGCCTGGTCGGGCGCAGTGGGCTGGTCACCCTCACGCCCGGCGCCAGGGTCGCCGACGCACTCGACAGTGCCGGCGGTGTCCTCGAGGGCGGGGACCGGGACGGGCTCAACCTGGCGCGCAGGGTCGCGGACGGCGAGCAGATCCTCGTCGGACTGGCCCCCGGGCCCGACGGGCCGAGGGGGCCGCGGAGCGACATCGTCGGACCCGGCCCCGCCCAACCCCCCGCCGTCCCGGGCGCCCCGGCGGCCGGAGCTCCCGCGCCGACACCCGCCGGAGCGGGTGCCGGGCCGGTCGATCTCAACACCGCTGACGCCGCCGCCCTGGAGTCCCTGCCCGGGGTCGGGCCGGTCACCGCCGCGGCGATCCTCGCGTGGCGGTCGGCCAACGGCGTGTTCACCAGCGTCGATCAGTTGGTCGAGGTCGACGGGATAGGCCCGGCGACGCTGGCGAAGTTGCGCCCCCTGGTGACGGTGTGACCGATCCGCAGCCTCGGACGCCGGCTCACGCGGCATCTCGGACGCCGGCGGCCCGCGACCTGCGGCTGGTGGTGCCCACCCTCGCGGTGTTCGTCGCCACCGCTGCGACGGTCGCCCTCCGCCCCGCCGTCGCGGCCGCCCTCGCGGTGGTGCTGCTGGCTGCCGGCGCGGTGGCCGCGGCGTGGTCGACGGGCGCGGGCGGCCGAGCGAGGACCGACCGCGTCGCACTCGGGGTGGTGGCGTTGGCATGCGCGGTCGGTGCGGTCGCGGCGGGGGCCCAGGCGGCGCGGACGTACGCGCTGGCCGCGCACCCGCTGGTCGAGCTGGTGGGTGCCCGCACCGGTGTGGAGGCGGTGGTGACCGGGTTCGACAGGCCGGTCCGCAGCGGCGGGGTCATGGTGCCCGTGCGGGTCGAGGCCATCGGGACGGGCACCGCGGCGCGCCGCGGCGAGCTCGACGTGGTGCTCCTCGCGCGGGAGGGCTGGCGGGGCCTGCCGCCGGGGACCCGGGTCACCACTTCGGTGACGGTGCTGGAGCCCCGATCGGTCGGCGAGCCGCCGGGCCTCCGGGCTCTCGCGCCACCCCGGATCACCGGTCCTCCGGGCTGGAGCGGGCGGGTCCCGGCGGCGGTACGGCACCGTTTCCGCGAGGTGTCCGACCGGGCCCTGCCCGCCGGGTCCGCGGGCCTGCTGCCCTCGTTCGTACTCGGCGACGAGGGCGGCGTGTCGGCCGAGACACGGGACGAGTTCCGCGCGTCCGGGCTCGCGCATCTCGCCGCCGTCTCGGGCGCCAACACGACCTACGTCGTCGGAGCGGTGTTGCTCGCGGCCGCCGCGGCGGGGGTCGGACGTCGTGGTCGCCTCCTGGCCGCGGCCCTCGCATTGGCCGGGTTCGTCGCGGTGGTCGGCCCGGAGCCGGCCGTGCTGCGCGCGGCGGGGACGGGCGCGATCGGCCTGGCAGCGCTGGGCGCGCGCCGCACCGGGAGGCCGCTGGCGGCTCTGGCGGCGATCGTCCTCCTCGTGGCGCTCCTCGACCCCGCGACGGCGACGGGGGCGGGTTTCGTCCTGTCGGTGTCCGCGACGGCCGCGCTGGTGGTGGCCGCGAGACCGGTGGCCCAGCGGCTCCGTCGACCGTGGATCCCCGGCCCCGTCGCCGACGTCCTGGCCGTCTGCTTGGTCGCGCACGTGGCCACGCTCCCGATCCTCGTGGCCTCGGGGCTCGGGTCAGGCCCGTGGGCGCTGCCCGCGAACATCGCGGTCGCCCCCGCGGTGCCGGTCGTGACCGTGCTGGGCACCGCGGCCGCTGCGCTCGGCCCACTGTGGCCGGGCGCGGCCGTGGTGCTGGCCGCGGTGTGCGCGCCCGCACTGTGGTGGCTCGACACCGTCGCCGGAGTCGCGGCCGGTCTGCCCGGCTCGCCGACGGTCACGCCCGGGTGAGCAGTTCCTGTTCGCGGATGATGTCCAGGGACAGTGTCCGGTACCCCTGCTCCTCGAAGAACACGGTGAGACGGTCGTCGTAGACGCTCATGACGATCCCCGACCCCCACTCCCGGTGGACCACTGCGGACTGTAGGGGGAAGTCGACCGCATCGTGAGTGATGTCCACGGCCGTGCCGGCGTCGCAGGTATCGCAGTTCCCACAGGGATCGGCGAGCTCGTCACCGAAGTAGCCGAGCAGGAACTGGCGTCGACACCCGTCGGTCTCCGCGTAACCGCGCATCATCTCGATCCGGGAGTGATCGATCCGCTCGAGCGTCGCGGACATCTCCTCCGCGCGGCGCACCGCCTCCTTGGGACGCACGTCCTCGACGAGCTCGACCCCCTTCTTGCCAGAGGAGAGCAGGCCTGCCGCCTCGAGCAGGTTGACCGCGCCCGTGACGCGCTTCGCGCCCGCGTCGACGGCTTTCTTCAGCCGGCTCAGCCGCACCTGCCCGTCCGCCCGGCGCAGATGACGGACCACGGCACGGATCACGTCCTCGTCCGCGCTGTGGGACGAGAAGAAGCTGCGCAGTCCGAGGTCCTCGCTGCGGTAGTGCAGTTCGATGGTGGCCGGCTCGCCGTCGCGTCCGGCGCGCCCGGCCTCCTGGTAGTAGGTGTCGAGCGAGTCGGGGATGTCGGCGTGGATGACGAACCGCACGTCCTCCTTGTCGATGCCCATCCCGAACGCGCTCGTCGCCACCACCACGTCGAGGTCGCCGTCGAGGAACGCGCCGAGCGTCTCCTCGCGCTCCGCCGCCTTCTGCCCGGCGTGGTAGGCGCGAACCCTCAACGGGCGGTCCTCGGCGGCCGAGCGCTCGGCGATGCGAGCCGCGTACTCCTCGGTGGACTTGCGGGTCGCCGTGTAGACGAGCCCGGGCCCGGCCAGCTCGACGGCCCGCTCCACGACCGCGTCCTTCTTGTCGTCGTCCTCCACGTGGCGCCGCACGGCGAGGTGCAACTCCGACCGGTCGAAGCCGCCGGCGAGCACGAGCGCGTCGGACATGGCCAAGCGGTCGAGGATCTCCTCCCGCACCGGTGTCGAGGCGGTCGCGGTGAGCGCGATGACGGTCGGTGACCCCATCCGGTGACGTGCGGTGTCGAGGCGGAGGTAGTCGGGACGGAAGTCGTGCCCCCAGGCGGACACGCAGTGCGCCTCGTCCACGACGAGGAAGCTCGGGCCCGCCTGGCGGAGGCGGTCGAGGACTTCGGCCTTGGCCAACTGCTCGGGGGTGAGGAAGACGAAGTCGACGCGCCCGGCGACGACGTCGTCCCACGCCTCGGCCTGTGCCCGCGCGCCCATCGAGGAGTTGATCGCCAGCGATCGGGTGGGGGCGTCGCCGGCGAGCTCGTTGAGCCCCTCGCACTGGTCGGTCTGCAACGCGATGAGTGGGGAGACGACGATGCACAGCCCCTCCGACATGATCCCGGCGAGCTGGTAGATCGCCGACTTACCGTAACCGGTGGGCAGGACGGCCAGCACGTCGCGACCGCTCACCGCCGCCCGGATCGCCTCGGCCTGCGGCGGCCTCAGTTCGTCCCATCCGAAGACGCGGTTCGCCACCTCGAGGGGATCGGTGGCCTCGGCTTGCGTCGTCGTCACGTGTGCGTCCTCTCCGTCGCGGTCGGGCGGCCCGCGGTGGGACGGTCCCGGACCCCCGAGGGTAAGCGCATGCCGGAAATCGGCCACCGCGCGCGTCTTCCGTGGACCGGTCGCGCACATTCCGCGGGTACCCCTACAGTCAACTCATGGAGATGCGCATAACGCTCCGGGTCGACGGCGCGCAGCAGGACATCACCGTGGATACGCGGACCACACTGCTGGACGCGCTGCGTGAGCGGCTCGGCAACTATTCGCCCAAGAAGGGGTGCGACCACGGCCAATGTGGCTCGTGCACCGTGCTGGTCGACGACCGGCGGGTCACCTCGTGCCTGTCCCTGGCGGTTGCACAGGACGGACGGGACGTCGTGACGGCGGCCGGGTTGTCCGGGGACGGGCTCCATCCGGTCCAGCAGGCGTTCATCGACACCGACGCGTTCCAGTGCGGGTACTGCACACCCGGGCAGGTGTGCAGCGTCGTGGGGATGCTCGACGAGGCCGCGCAGGGCGCGCCGAGCCATGTCATGGAGGACCTCGGCGCCGAGGTCGAGCTGACCGACGAGGAGGTCCGGGAACGGATGAGCGGCAACCTGTGTCGGTGCGCGGCGTACCCGAACATCGTCGCCGCGATCCGGCAGGTCCGGGACTCCGCGTCGGCCGACCGGGACGGGGTCCGGCGATGAGACCGTTCCGCTACGAGCGCCCGGAGGACACCGACGCGGCCGTCGCTCTGCTGAGCGAGCATGACGGTGCGAGACCGCTGGCCGGTGGCACCAACCTGGTCGACCTGATGAAGCTCGGGGTGGCGACCCCCGACGTCATCGTGGACGTGTCCCGGCTGCCGCTGGACACCGTCGACCCGCTGGACGGGGGCGGGGTGCGGATCGGCACCAACGTGCGCAACGCCGACCTGGCCGGGCACCCGGTCATCCGCAGGGACTACCCGGTGCTGAGCCGGGCGCTGCTCTCGGCGGCCTCGCCGCAGCTGCGTAACCTGGCCACGACCGGCGGCAATCTCCTCCAACGCACCCGCTGTGTCTACTTCCAGGATGTCACCACACCGTGCAACAAGCGTGAGCCCGGCAGTGGGTGCTCCGCGATCGGTGGGTACACCCGATACCATGCCGTGTTCGGTCACTCGGACGATTGCATCGCCACCCACCCCTCCGACATGGCCGTCGCGCTGGCCGTGCTCGACGCGACGGTGGTGGCCCTCGGGCCCGGCGGGGAGCGCCGGATACCGGCGGCCGACTTCCACCGCCTGCCGGGGGACCGGCCGCATCTCGACACGGTCCTCGAGCGAGACGAACTGGTGGTCGCGGTGGAGCTACCGCCGCCGTTGACCGGCGCCGTCTCGACCTACCGGAAGGTCCGCGACCGGGCGTCGTTCGCGTTCGCGCTCGTCTCCGTCGCCGCGCACCTGGAGATCGACGACGACGAGGTGATCACCGGCGTCCGGATCGCGTGCGGCGGGGTGGCGCACAAGCCGTGGCGGGCGGCCAGGGCCGAGGAGCTGCTCGTCGGGCGCGCCGTCTCGACCTCCGCGTTCGCCGAGGCGGCGGACGCCGAACTCGCGGACGCGACGCCCGTAGAGGGCGCCGAACTCAAGGTCCCGCTGCTACGGCGGACCATCATCGCCGTCCTGCGCGACCTTGCCGCGGAGGCCGCGGGCAGGCGCGCGGGCGTCACCGGAGAGGAGGGTCCGCGATGAGCGCCATCGGCACCTCGACCCCGCGGCTCGACGGGCCCGCGAAGGTCACCGGGACCGCGCAGTACGCCTTCGAGCACACCGGGCCCGGCGAGCCCGTGTTCCTCCACCCGGTCACCTCCACCATCGCGCGCGGCTCCGTCACCTCGATGGACACCTCCGAGGCCGAGTCGCAGCCCGGGGTGCTCGCCGTCCTCACGCCGTGGAACGCGCCGCGGCTGGCCGACACCTCCGAGCGCGAGTACGTGATCTGCCAGGACACCGACGTGCTCTACCGCGGCCAGCCGATCGGTCTCGTCCTGGCCGAGACGGCGGAGGCGGCCCGGTGGGCGCAGTCGCTGGTGCGGGTGGAGTACGACCAGCAGCCCCACGACGTCGGCTTCCGCACCGACCACCCGGACGTCTACGAGCCCGAGGTGGTCAACGGCGGCTACGAGCCCGCGTCCTCGACCGGCGAGATGGGGCCGTCGCTCGCCCGCGCGCAGACGCATGGCCACGTGGTGGATCAGAGCTACTCCACGCCGGAGGAGCACAACAACCCGATGGAGCCGCACGCCGTCTCGGCGCACTGGGACCCCGACGGCCCGTTGCTGACCATGTACGACTCCACACAGTCCCCGCACGGCGTGGCCTCCACGCTCGCGCCCGTCCTCGGGCTGGAGACCGAGCAGATCCGGGTGATCGCCCCACACGTCGGCGGCGGGTTCGGTTCCAAGGGCGCGCCGCACGCCCACGACGTGCTGGTGGCGTTGGGGGCCATGCACCTGCCGGGTCGGCTCATCAAGTACGCGGTGACCCGGCAGCAGATGTTCGTCTTCGTGGGCTACCGCCCGCGGACGGTCTCGCGGATCCGGCTGGCCTCCGACGCGGACGGGCGCCTCACCGCGATCGGTCACGAGGCGTGGTCGCAGAGTTCGCGGGTCAAGGAGTTCGTCGAGCAGGCCGCCGTGCCGTCGCGTTCGATGTACGCCGCGCCCAACCGGCGGACCTTCCATCACGCCGTCCCTCTGGACGTGCCGGCCCCGTACTGGATGCGGGCGCCGGGCGAGGCTCCGGGGGCGTTCGCCGCCGAGGTCGCGATGGACGAGCTGGCCGAGGCATGCGGGCTGGACCCGATCGAGTTGCGGGTGAGCAACGACCCGGAGACGGACCCCGAGTCCGGGAGGCCGTGGTCCTCGCGGCGTCTGGTGGACTGCCTGCGCGAGGGCGCTGATCGCTTCGGGTGGTCCGAGCGGCCCGCGACTCCGGCGTCCCGCCGGGACGGTCGCTGGATGGTCGGCTACGGCGTCGCCAGCGCCGCGTACCCGCACATGGTGCAGTCCGGGTCGCAGGCCACGATCCGTGCCGAGGGCGGTGGCCGCTACCGCGTGCAGGTCGGCGCCGTGGACATCGGCACCGGCACGTGGACCGCGCTCACCCTGGTCGCCGCGGACGCCCTCGGGGTTCCCGCCGAGGCCATCTCCCTGGAGATCGGCGACACCGCCCTGCCGTACGCCACGGTCGCCGGTGGCTCGTCCGGCATCTCGTCGTGGGGCTCGGCCATCTTCGCCGCGGCCGGGCGGTTCCGGACGAGGTACGGCGACGACCCGCCGGCGGGCGCGGAGACCACCGCTGCCGCCGGCGACAACCCCGAGCTCGAGCGCTATCGCGCGATCTCGTTCGGCGCCCACTTCGCGGAGGTCCGCGTGGACGCCGACACCGGCGAGATCCGGGTGCCACGGATGCTCGGCGTGTTCTCGATCGGCCGGGTCGTCAACCCCCGCACCGTGCGGTCGCAGTTCATCGGCGGCATGACCTTCGGGTTGTCCATGGCGCTGCACGAGCAGAGCGTCCGCGACACCCGGTTCGGCCACGTCGTCACCCAGAACCTCGCGGACTACCACGTACCCACCCATGCCGACGCCACCGACATCGACGCGGTCTGGCTGGACGAGGTCGACGAGTTCGCGACCCCGATGGGCACGCGCGGGGCGGGGGAGATCGGCAACGTCGGCAGCGCGGCCGCCGTGGTCAACGCGATCCATAACGCCACCGGTGCACGCATCCGCGACCTCCCCGTCCACGCCGACGCGCTCCTGGAGCACCTGCCTGTCGATCAGTAGGCGCCGCGGCGGCCGCCGGCCCGGGGGATGACCGGGCGCGGCGGCCGCGGTGGTCGCCGGTCAGGGACGCAGGTCCTCCGGCCGGTCGACGTCGCGCGGGGACCCCGTGTCGTCGCAGGGGACCTCCGCGACCAGGTGGGAGTGCGCCCGCAGGTAGTGGCGGGCCCCGGCGTCGCCGGACGCGGAGTCGATGACGCCCGCGTGGTGGTCGGCGCCCAGGAGGACCGGATGGGCGCGGATCCCGCCGTAGGTCGCGACCGCCAGCGAGGATCCGGCGGCGGCGACGCGCCGGACCGCCTCCGCACCGAGCCAGGGCATGTCCACGGGCACCACCACGACGTCGTCCTCGCCGATCGCCGTGAGACCGGCGCGGAGCGACGATCCCATCCCTGTCTCCCACAGCGGATTCGGCACCACCTCGGCGCCCGGTACGGCGAGCTCGACCGCGCCGCTGACCACGACGACGCGATCGCAACCGCCTTCGCGGAGCAGGGCCACGGCGCGATCGACGAGCCGCGTGCCGTCGAACTCGACCGGGGCCTTGGGGCGGCCGAACCGTCGGCCGGCCCCGGCCGCGAGGACGAGCCCGGTCACCGGTGGATCGCCACGTCGAGCCCGGACAGCGGGGCGCCGGAGCCGCCGCGCCGGTGCGCGACGAGTTCGGCGGCGATCGACAGGGCCGTCTCCTCGGCGGTGCGCGCACCGAGGTCCAGGCCGATGGGGGAGCGCAGTCGCGCCAGCTCGCTCTCGGTGAGGCCCTCGGCCCGCAGCAACTCCAGGCGCTCGGCGTGGACGCGTCGGCTGCCCATCGCCCCGACGAATCCCGCGCGGCCGCGCAGAGCGGCGCTCAGGAGCGGGATGTCGAACTTGTCGTCGTGCGTGAGCACGCAGATGGCCGTGGTCTCGTCGACGGGCACCGAGGCCAGGTGGTCGTGCGGCCACCGGGTGACGACCTCGTGGGCGTCGGGGAACCGTTCCGGCCGGCTCAACGCGGGTCGGGCGTCGCAGACCACCACCCGGTAGCCGAGCATCGCGCCGACGCGGCTCAGTGCCTCGCCGAACGCGCTGGCGCCGAAGACCAGCAGGGTGGGGGAGGCGAAGGAGTGCAGCAGGACGCGGGTCACCGGGTCGCCTTCCCGGTCGGGGCCGTCGTGGTGGCCGTCCTCGTCGGGGCTGGCGCGGCCGTCGAGGTCGATCGTGATCGCGCCGGCCCGGCCGAGGTGTCCGGCCGCGAGGCGGGCGATGCGCCGGTCGAGGTCGTCGTCGCCGAGGGAGCCCTCGGCGCCGTCGGCTCCGACGAGCAGGTGCGTGCCGGCGCGGTCGCCCGTCAGCGCGGTCGCCAGGACGACGGGTTCTCGGCCACGCAGCATCTCGTCGAGACGGCCCAGCAGCGTATGGCCCGCGGCGTCGACGGGCTGGACGAAGACCTCTGACGTCCCGCCGCACGTCGGCCCCTCGGAGAGCGGGGAGCCGTCGGACCCGTCGAACCGCGCCAGGGCGGGGCGACCGTCGTCGAGGACCTGCCGGCACAGCTCGAACACGGTCCCGTCCACACAGCCGCCCGAGACCCCGCCGACGACGTCACCGGTGGCGGAGACCGCCATCGCGGCACCCGCCGGCAGGGGCGCCGACCCCCCGGTGTGAACGACCCGGGCGAGGGCACACGGCCTTCCGTCGCGGCGCCACCGCCGCACGGCGTCGAGCACGAAATCCACACCCCCCAGTATCGCGGGTACCGCGCGCCGCCGCATCCGCTGCTCGGGTCGCGACCGGGCCACCGCGCGGGCACCGAGGCGCCCGTCGACCGGGACGCGGACCGGATGCAGGGCCCGCGCGCGGTGGACCAGGAACCGCGGTAACGGATCCCGACGTCGCCGTCGCCGCCCGCCGTGCCCTCCACGAGCCGATCGCGGAGGGGACCGAGGTGCACGGCGACACCCGCGAGCGGATGGTGATGGAGGACGGCGAGCGCCGCCCGTGAGGCCGCGCCCCCGTGAGGCCGCGCCGCGGAGCGCCTCGCGGCCGCGCTACGGCGTGGGCATGCCGCCGGTCACCGTGAGGGTCTCGCCGACCACGTAGCTCGACTCCGGCGACGCGAGGAACACGTAGGCGGGCGCGAGCTCGGTGGGCTGTCCGGCCCGTCCGAGCGGAGTGGACTTCCCGAACTCCGGCAGGTCCCCCTTCTCCTGCCCGTCCGACACCTGTAGAGGCGTCCAGATCGGGCCGGGCGCGACGGCGTTGACGCGGATGCCCTTGGGTGCGAGCTGCTGCGCGAGGCCCTTGGTGAAGTTGTTGATCGCCGCCTTGGTCGAGGAGTAGTCCAGCAGGTTCGGCGCGGGCATGTACGCCACCACGGAGGTGGTGTTGATGATCGTCGACCCGGGCTCGAGGTGCCGCAGCGCGCCCTTGGTCACGCGGACCATCCCGATGATGTTCACCCCGTAGGTGTCGGTGAGCTGATCGTCGGGCAGGTCCTCGAGGTCCGGGGCCACGACCTGCTTACCGGCGTTGTTCACGAGGATGTCTAGCCCGCCGAGCTCCTGCGCCGCGGCATCGGCGAGGCCCTCGCAGAACTGGCGGTCGGTGAGGTCGCCGGGCAGGAGCGCTACCGTGCGGCCCTCGCGCTCGACGATCTCCGCGACGGCGCGGGCGTCGGCCTCCTCGGCGGGCAGGTGGTGGATGGCCACGTCGGCGCCCTCGCGGGCGAAGGCGATGGCCACCGCGGCGCCGATCCCGGAGTCACCGCCGGTGATGAGCGCCCTGCGGCCGGTGAGCCGACCGGTACCCCGGTAGGAGTGCTCGCCGACGTCGGCGCGCGGCTCGAGGTCGGCGCCCAGGCCCGGCTCGGGCTGGTGCTGGACCGGCGGCTCGATGGCGGGGTACCGCGTGACGGGGTTCTGGAACGTCAGCTGGTCGGTCCGGGTGGTGTGGGTGTCCTGGTTCTGGCTCATGTCCTACCTTCCGGGTCGGGTGTGATTCCGCGCGCCCGGGGCGACGCCTCGGCGTCGCCCGTCGGGGTGGCCTCGGTGCCCCAACGTAGCCACGGGCCGGGGAGCGGGCGACCGGTCGGAGGCGCGTGGCACGATGACGGGGCACGACGACGACGAGGACGACGACGAGGAGCGCAGATGGCATCGGGGTCCGCACCCGCTGTGTTGCACCTGGTGTTGGGGGAGGACGAGTTCCTCACCGAGCGCGCCACCACGGGCGTCGTCTCGGCGGTCCGCGCGGCCACGCCGGCCGGGCAGGACCCGCCGGTGGTCTCCCGGCTGGGTGGTCCCGAGGTGACGGCCCCGCAGCTGTTCGAGCTGCTCTCGCCGTCTCTGTTCGGCGAGGCGCGGATCGTGGTCGTCACCGGCGCCGCGGAACTGGGCAAGGACGCCCAGGCTGCGGTGCTGGATGCCGCGCGGGACCTGCCGCCGGAGACGGTCCTGGTGGTCCAGCACACCGGCGGCGGGCGCGCCAAGGCACTGGTGGCGGATCTCCGCAGGGCCGGCGCGGAGGAGCACGCGGCCGGCAAGCTCACCCGCCACATGGACGTGGTGGGGTTCGTGCGGTCCGAGTTCCGGGGCCTGGACGTGCGTGTGGCACCCGAGGCGTGCGAAGCACTGGTCGAGGCTGTGGGGACCGACCTCCGTCAGCTGGCGTCGGCGTGCGGACAGCTCGTGGCCGACACCGGCGGCAAAGTGGACGTGGAAGCCGTCCGGCGCTACCACTCCGGGGTGGTGGGCGTCAGCGGGTTCACGGTGGCCGAGCGCGCCGTGACCGGGGACGTGGCCGGCGCGATCGAGGCGCTCGAGTGGGCGCTGCACACCGGGGTGCCGGAGGTGGTGCTCGCCGACGCGCTGGCGGATGCGGTGAACTCGATCGCCCTGGTGGGTACGCAGCGTGGCGTGCCGCCGGCGGAGCTGGCGAAGCAGGGCCTGCCGCCGTGGAAGGTCAAGAAGGTCACCGCCCAGACGCGCTACTGGTCCATCGAGACGCTGGGTAGTGCGCTGCAGGTGGTCGCGCGTCTCAACGGCGAGGTCAAGGGACGGGCGGAGAACCCGTACTACGCCCTCGAGCGCGCGGTGCGCGAGGTCGGGTCGCTGGCCTCCCTGTAGACGGGCCGATCGGGCCCGGCACCGTCCCGTCCGACCGGGCCGTTCGCCCCGGCCGGACACCCGGCGCCCCCGCTCGCCGAAGCCGGGGGCACGACGAGGGCCCACCCCGCGCACGTGGTGCGGAGTGGGCCCTCGGAGCCTCGACGCGTCGGTGACGCTGACGCGGGGCTGGGCGGCTCCCGGCGGGGGAGCGCCGGGGTGACTCAGAGGCTGTTGACGGCCTTGGTCAGCGCCGACTTCTTATTGGCGGCCTGGTTCTGGTGGATGACACCCTTGCTGGCGGCCTTGTCGAGCTGGCGGGAGGTGGCGACGAGCAGGGCGCCGGCCTTCTCCTTGTCACCGGACTCGGTGGCCTCACGCAGGCTGCGGATGGCGGTACGCAGAGCCGACTTGGTCGACTTGTTACGGAGGCGGTTGCGCTCGTTGGTGCGGTTCCGCTTGATCTGGGACTTGATGTTGGCCACTCGTCACACCTTTATGTCGTGTGTCGACGGCTCCACGAGGGGATCCCGCCGATCTGATGTCTGGTCGTCTCGTCCGTGCGGGCACGTGGAACGTGCTCCGGTGGACACCGACGGCCCACTTTACCAGTGGGGTTCTCACCGGCCAAAACGTCGGCCGACCCCGTCGACGCACGACAACGTTACTGCGACGCCGCCCAGTCGGCCACCCGGCAGGCGCCCGGCAGGCGCCCGGCGGTTGCCCACGGAGACCGCGAGGCCCGCGCCCGCGGCGGGTCATCACGGACGGACTCATCCATGACGGAGGGACTCATCGCCGCACGCCACCCATCCGATCCCGCTACGCCTAAGGGATCCCGTAGGCGTAGCGGGATCCGATAGGTGGCGTGGCTGGGGAGGGCGGCTGGGAGGGGCGACTGCGGAGGCGGCGCGGGACAACCGGCGTCCGCGCCAGCTGCGGAGGCGGCGCGGGACTACCGGCGTCCGCGCCAGCCGTAGTCAGCGCCAGCCGTAGTCCGCGCGGAGCCGGTCGGCGACGGCGTCGAACTTCTGCCGCGGGCAGATCGCGCCCTCGCGCCGGATGCCCTGCTCGGGGACGTCCAGCACCCGGTCCAGGCGAACCCAGCTCGGCCGGCCCTCGGAGTCCCAGGGGCCCGATCCGAGACCGAGCCACTCCTCGTCGTCGTCCCTTCTGTCCCTCGAGGAGAGCTGGAGTCCCAGCAGACGGTCGCCGTCGCGCCCCACCACCAGGACCGGCCGGTCCTTGCCGCGTCCGTCGTTCTCCTCGAACTCCACCCACGTCCACACGATCTCGCCGGGATCGGCGTGACCGTCCAGGTCCGGCGTGTAGGAGATCGTGCGCGCGCGGCTCGAGGTGGGCGCGGTGCGGGTGGTGGCCGGCCGGCCCGGGGTGCCGGCCTGACGCGAGAGGGCGGGGGAGACACCCCGGTCGTCCAGACGCCTGCGCACCTCGCGCGCGACCGTCGGTCCGTATCTGCGGCCCATCCGGACCGCCGTGCGACCCACGCGGGCCCAGTCGATTGCCATGCCAGCCAGGGTAACCGCCATAGGATCGGTCCATGGACATGCTGTTGGCCGTGGTGTGGGCGCAGGACGGGCCGGTCGAGCCGGCGGGGGCGCAGGAGTTGCGCGGGCGGGTCGCGGACGCGGTGACGGGACCGCTCGCCACGCTGGGGGTCGACGAGGTCGTGGTGAACGTGCGCGACGAACAGGTCGCCGGCGCGATGATCGACGTGCGCGTCACCGACCGGCCGGTGCTCGCGGTGGTCCGCGCCCGGGTGCCCGTCGCCTCGGCCGCCGCGTGCGCCGAACTCCTCACGGCGCTGGGGACCCTCGGGCCGGTGTCGGCGTGGTCGGTCACCGCGTCCGAACCCCTGCCGGCCCCGGCGCCCGGACCGGACGGGCGCTGCGAGGGGATGGCCAACATCGCGTTCCTGCGCCGGCCCGAGCGGATCGGGCGTGGGGAGTGGCTGCGTGTGTGGCTCGAGGAGCACACGCGCGTGGCGATCGGCACCCAGTCCACCAGCTCCTACACCCAGCACGTGGTGGTCCGCGCGCTCACGCCGGACGCCCCGCGGATCGACGGGATCGTGGAGGAGATCTTCCCCGCCGCGGCGGCGACGGACCTGGGGGTGTTCTTCGATGCGCGCGGGGACCACGAACGCATGACGGCCAACATACGGGCGATGACCGCGTCGACCGCGCGGTTCCTCGACGACGGCACTGTGGACGCCGTCCCCACGGGCCGATACGTGGTGGGTGTTCGGACTGCGGGCGTGTGACAATGGGGTGATCGCCCGGACGGACCGCAATCCAGCAGCACCCGGGCCCGCCTCCAGGAGTGATCGAGATTCCCAACTTCGCAGAGACGACGTTCACCGATCCGGCCAGGATCAGGAACTTCTGCATCATCGCGCACATCGACCACGGCAAGTCGACGCTGGCCGACCGCATGCTGCAGCTCACCGGCGTGGTCGAGGAGCGGCTCATGCGCGCCCAGTACCTCGACCGCATGGACATCGAGCGCGAGCGCGGCATCACCATCAAGGCGCAGAACGTCCGCCTGCCCTGGGTGCCGCGCTCCGGCGCGCACGAGGGCGAGGAGATCGTCCTGCACATGATCGACACCCCCGGCCACGTGGACTTCACCTACGAGGTCTCCCGCGCGCTCGAGGCCTGTGAGGGCGCGATCCTGTTGGTGGACGCGGCGCAGGGCATCGAGGCACAGACCCTGGCCAACCTCTACCTGGCCATGGAGAACGACCTCGAGATCATCCCCGTGCTCAACAAGATCGACCTGCCGGCCGCGGACCCCGACCGCTTCGCCGAGGAGATCTCCCACATCATCGGCTGCGAGCCGGGCGACGTCCTGCGCGTCTCCGGCAAGACCGGCATGGGTGTCGAGGAGCTGCTGGACAAGCTGTGCGAGACCATCCCCGCCCCGGTCGGTGACCCGGAGGCCCCGCCGCGGGCGATGATCTTCGACTCGGTGTACGACACCTACCGCGGTGTGGTCACGTACGTCCGCGTGGTCGACGGCTCCCTCAAGCCGCGCGAGAAGGTCAAGATGATGTCCACGGGCACCACCTACGAGGCGCTCGAGGTGGGGATCATCTCGCCCGAGCCCAAGGCCACGGACGGGCTCGGACCCGGCGAGGTGGGCTACCTCATCACCGGCGTGAAGGACGTCCGCCAGTCCAAGGTTGGTGACACGGTCACCGCCGCCCGGAACGGCGCGGACGAGCCGCTGCCCGGTTACGCCGAGCCCAACCCCATGGTCTTCTCGGGCCTGTACCCGATCGACGGGTCGGACTACCCGGTGCTGCGCGACGCCCTGGACAAGCTGCGCCTCAACGACGCGTCCCTGGACTACGAGCCCGAGACGTCGGTGGCGCTGGGCTTCGGCTTCCGCTGCGGCTTCCTGGGCCTGCTGCACATGGAGATCACGCGCGACCGCCTGGAGCGCGAGTTCAACCTCGACCTCATCTCCACCGCCCCGAACGTCGTGTACCGCGTCGTGGCCGAGGACGGCTCCGAGCATCAGGTCACCAACCCCTCGTACTGGCCCGAGGGCAAGAATCGCGAGGTCTACGAGCCGATCGTCAAGTGCACGATCATCGTGCCCGGCGAGTTCGTCGGCACGACCATGGAGCTGTGCCAGTCCAAGCGCGGCGAGATGAAGGGCATGGACTACCTGTCGGAGACGCGGGTGGAGTTGCGCTACGTGCTGCCGATGGGCGAGATCATCTTCGACTTCTTCGACTCCCTCAAGTCCCGCACCAAGGGTTACGCGTCGATGGACTACGAGGAGGCCGGCGAGCAGATCGCGGACCTGGTCAAGGTCGACATCCTCCTGCAGGGCGAGGCCGTGGACGCGTTCAGCGCGATCGTGCACCGCGACCACGCGCAGGCGTACGGCAACAAGATGACGGTCAAGCTCAAGGAGCTCATCCCGCGTCAGCAGTACGAGGTGCCGGTGCAGGCGGCGATCGGGTCCAAGATCATCGCGCGCGAGAACATCCGCGCCATCCGCAAGGACGTGCTGTCCAAGTGCTATGGCGGCGACATCAGCCGTAAGCGCAAGCTGCTGGAGAAGCAGAAGGAGGGCAAGAAGCGGATGAAGTCCATCGGCCGGGTGGACGTGCCGCAGGAGGCCTTCGTCGCGGCGCTGTCGGCGGATTCGAGCGCGGACAAGAAGTAGCGCCGGCCGTCGGACAGCGTCAGGCCCGGGCGCGGTGGCGGCGGACCGCGCACCGGTTCGTGCAGCGCGTCGAGCAGTACGCCTTGCGCCCGTTGCGGGTGGTGTCGGCGAACACGGCGTCGCAGTCGTCGGCCGCGCACCGCGCGAGACGGTCGATGCCGCGTGAGGTGAGGTGCAGGGCGGTGCCCACCGAGAACATTGCGGTGAGCAGCCGGGCGAAGCACACGTCGTCGGCGCGGTAGTGGACGTGCCAGTGTCCGTCGTGGTCGGTCAGGCGGGGCGGCCCCGAGTGGTCGGCGAGCAGGGCGTTGAGCGCGGTGGCGCGCTCACGGGGGTCGGTGGTGTCGACGACGACGAGCCAGTCGTCGAGGAACGTCAGCAGGTCCCCGAGGTCCGCGTCGGAGGCGCTCCGATCGATGGTCACACCCGCTTCGCGGCAGCGGTCCACCAGCTCGCGGGTGGTGCGGGGGCGGCGGTTGGCCAGGTCGGCGGCCAGGGTGACCGGATCGGCTCCGTAAGGGTTGATATACACAAACCGATTACAGCACAGTTACCGGCATGTCCTTCTCCCTGGCGAGCGCAGCCTCGTCGTCCGCCGTCGGTGTCTCGGTGTGGGTCCTCGCGGCCCTGGTGCTGGCGGCGTTCATCGCGGGCTGGGTGGACTCCGTGGTCGGCGGGGGCGGACTCGTCCAGTTGCCGGCGCTGGTCATCGGGCTCCCCGCCGACACCTCCACCCCGGAGATCCTCGGCACCAACAAGCTCTCGTCGGTGGCCGGGACGCTCATGGCCACGGCGACCTATCTGCGCCGGATCCGGGTCCCGGTGGCCATGGTCGCGCCGCTGGTCGTGGCCGCCTTCGCGGGCTCCGCGGTGGGCTCGTCCGTCGCCCGCTTCATCCCCAAGGAGCTGCTCACCCCGCTCGTCCTGGTGGCGGTGGTCGCGGTGGGAACCTACACGTGGCTCAAGCCGAGCCTGGGGCGTGTCCACGAGGAGCGGCACTCGGGCTGGTCCCGCGCGTGGCGCTCGGCGCTCATCGGCGTGGTGGTGGGCTTCTACGACGGGATCCTCGGCCCGGGGACGGGTTCCTTCTTCGTCATCGCGATCGTCGCGTTCCTGGGCTTCGGGTTCCTCCAGGGCACCGTGGCCGCCAAGATCGCCAACCTCACCACCAACCTCGCCTCGATCCTCGTGTTCGGTGTACACGGTGAGGTCCTGTGGATCCTCGGCGGCTGCATGGCCCTGGCCAACCTCACCGGGGGCTTCCTCGGGGCCCGCATGGCCATGAACCGCGGCAACGAGTTCATCCGCACCGTGTTCCTCGCGGTCATCGCGATCCTGGCCGTGAGGCTGGCGTGGGACACCGCCGCGCAGTGGCTCTGACGGGTCGGCGGCCGTGAGCGGACGGGGGCAGGGGTCGGGGAGCGGACGTAGACTGCCCGTCATGACCACTCCGAGCCCCGAGGCCTCGCGTCACCCGCTGCTCGACGAGTCCCCGCTGCCGTACGGACTGCCCGACTTCGCGGCGGTGCGGGACGAGGACCTCGAGCCGGCCATCCGCACCGCGATCGACGATCACGCGGCGGAGATCGCCGCGATCGTGGGCAACCCGGAGCCGCCGACGGCCGACAACACCGTGGTCGCGCTCGAGCGCTCGGGCCTTGCTCTGGACCGGGTCCTGTCGGTCTTCTACGGACTGCTCGGCCCGGACGCCACGCCCGCCCGCCTGGCCGTGGAACGGGTCGTCTCGCCGCTGCTGGCCGCGCACCGCTCGGCCGTGATGACGGACCCCGGCCTGTTCGCGCGCGTCGACGCGGTCCACTCCGCGCTGGAGGCCGGCGAGCTGGGCCTCGACGACGAGACCGCGCGGCTCGTCCGCCGGCACCACCGGGACCTGCTCCGTGCGGGTGCGGCGCTCGACGACGCGGGCCGGGCCCGCCTCACCGCGATCGACACCCGTCTCGCGGAGCTCACCACGGAGTTCGGCGAGAACCTGCTGGCCTCCACCACGGAACTGGCCGTCCCCGTCACCGACGAGGCCGAACTCGCCGGGCTGCCGGAGTCGATGCGTGCCACGCTCGCCGCGACCGCCGCCGACGCGGGCCGGGACGGCTGGCTGATCCCGCTGGGGCTGCCGACGGTCCAGCCGATCACCGCCTGGCTCGACGACGCGGGGCTGCGCCGCCGCGTGTCGGAGGCCTCGCTGGGCCGGGGCGCGACCGCGGGGCACGACAACACCCCGATCGTGCTGGAGATCGTGCGCCTGCGCGCCGAGCGCGCCCGCCTGCTCGGGCTGGGGTCCCACGCCGAGCACGTCCTCGCCGTGGAGACGGCCGGGACCCCGGAGGCGGCCCGCGGTCTGCTGCTCGACGTGGTCGACGCCGCGGTGACCAACGCCCGCAACGAGGCCAAGGACCTGCTCGGTGGCGAGGAGCGCGAACTGCACCCGGCGGACTGGGCGTGGGAGTCCGAGCGGCTGCGGGCCGAGCGGTTCCGGGTGGACGACGCGACCGTCCGGCCGTACTTCGAGCTCGAGCGCGTGCTGCGCGACGGGGTGATGCACGCGGCGTCGGAGTTGTACGGGCTGCGCTTCGCCGAGCGCACCGATCTCGCCGGGTACCTGCCCGATGTCCGCGTGATCGAGGTGTTCGACGACGAGCGGGCGGAGCCGGATGCCGGCGTCGGCCTGCTGTTGTTGGACTACTACGCCCGTCCCACCAAGCGCGGCGGGGCATGGATGAGTTCGTTCCGGGACCAGTCCCGGCTCCTGGACTCCCGCCCGGTGGTCGTCAACGTCATGAACCTCGCCCGTCCCGCGGCGGGGCAGCCCACGCTGCTCACGATGGACGAGGTCACGACGATGTTCCACGAGTTCGGTCACGCCCTGCACGGACTGTTGTCGGACGTGGAGTACCCGGTGTTCTCGGGCACCTCGGTCCCGCGCGACTTCGTCGAGTTCCCGTCCCAGGTCAACGAGATGTGGGCGCGCCGGCCGGAGATGCTCGCCCGCTACGCGCGGCACGTCGAGACGGGGGAGCCGATCGGTGAAGAACTGGTGGAGCGGATGCGGGAGGCCGAGCGCTTCGGCGAAGGCCAGGCCACCGTGGAGTACCTCGCCGCCGCCCTGATCGACCTTGAGTGGCACTCGCTCACCCCGGAGGAGGCGGAGGCCGTCACCGACGTCGACGAGTTCGAGGCCCGTGTGCTGGCCGGTGCCGGCCTCGACGTACCGGGCATCGAGCCGCGCTACCGGTCGCGGTACTTCCAGCACATCTTCGCCGGCGGGTACTCGGCTGCCTACTACTCGTACTTCTGGGCCGAGGTGCTAGACGCCGACGCCGCCGAGTGGTTCGTGGAGCGCGGGGGGCTGAGGCGGGACTCGGGGGACCGGATGCGACGCGAGGTCCTCTCGCGGGGCGGCGCGATCGATTTCCTCGACGCCTACCGGCGGATGCGCGGGTCTGAGCCGAACACGGCGGCCCTGCTGCGCCGACGCGGACTCGACTCCTCGGTGGTGGGAGGCCGCCGCGCCGCCGCCACCGGGCGGTCGTAGGATCCCTTCGTGACGGCGTTCCTGCAGTTCTGGGACAGGGTCGAGCTCTGGCTCGCCACCCTGCCGTTCCCCCTGCAGGTCGCGATCATGCTCGCGATGGGGGTCCCGCTCTTCCTCCTCGCCGCCGTGGCGGTGGAGTGGATCGCGGATCTGCTCGTCCAGAGGTTCCGCGCGCTCGTCGCGCCGCGGACCGCCGAGACCGGGAAGGAGGTCCGCTGATGCCCCGGTCGCGTGTGACGCTCGCCCTCGTCCTGCTGATCGCGTTCGTCGTGATCGCATGGGTCCTCGTCGAGGTCCTGTAGACCCCGTTCACATTCGCTGCACGGAACCGTTCGCAACGCGACCCGTGGGGCGAAACCCGGACGTACACTCCCTCCATGCAGCGCTTGAGTGGGCTCGACGCCAGCTTCCTCTACTTCGAGACCAGGTCCCAGCTCCTGCACGTGTGCGGGCTGATCGTGCTGGATGTGTCCGAGATGCCGGACGGGTACTCGTTCGGGGCCCTGCGGGACGAGCTCTCCCGGCGGATCACCGCGATGCCCCCGTTCCGTCGCAAACTGCACGACTCGCTGCTCAACGTGGACCATCCGGTCTGGGTGGAGGACGAGGAGTTCGACATCGACCACCACCTGCACCGCGTCGGCATTCCCGCCCCCGGCGGGGATCACGAACTCGCGGAGCTGTGCGCACACCTCGCCGGCCAGCCGATCGACCGGTCGATGCCGCTGTGGCAGATGTACGTCATCGAGGGCCTGCAGGACGGCAGGGTCGCCGTGTTCGCGAAGATGCACCACTCCACGGTGGACGGCGTCACGGGAGCCAACATGCTCTCGCAGCTGTGCACGTTGACGCCCGAGGACCCGGACCTCGACGAGGAGCTGGTCGGTCAGAGCGCCGGTGGGTCCGGGGCACTGGAGCTCGCCGTCGGCGGGGCGCTGTCCCGCCTGGCCACGCCGTGGCGGCTCGCCTCGCTGCTGCCGGGCACGCTCGGGGTGTTGCCGTCGTGGATCAACCGTGCCCGCAAGGGGCTGGCCATGCCCGCGCCGTTCACGGCCCCGCGCACTCCGTTCAACCGCACCATCACCGGCCACAGGTCCATCTCCTTCGCCAGCGTGGACCTCGCGGACGTCAAGCGCGTGAAGAACGCCTTCGGGACGACGGTCAACGACGTCGTGCTGGCGGTGTGCTCCACCGCCCTGCGCAAGTACCTCGACGGGCTGGACGCCCTGCCGCGCAAGCCGCTCATCGCGATGGTGCCGATGTCCGTGCACGCCGCGGAGTCCAGACCGGGCACCAACCGGGTGTCGGGGATGTTCATGTCCCTGGCCACGGATATCGACGACCCTGTCGGGAGGCTCGAGGCGATCCGCGACGCGAACACCGTGGCCAAGGACCACACCGACGCCCTGGACGCCAACCTGCTCACGGACTGGGCGCAGTTCGCCGCGCCGTCGGTGTTCGGGTCCGCGGTGCGTATGTACTCGCGGCTGCGACTCTCCGAGCGTCACCCGGTCGTGCACAACCTGGTGGTCTCGAACGTGCCCGGCCCCAACTTCCCGCTGTACTTCCTGGGCGCGAAGATCGAGAAGATGATGCCGATGGGCCCGGTGTTCCACGGCGCCGGCCTGAACTGCACTGTGATGTCGCTGGACGGACGCCTCCACTTCGGGTTCATCGGGTGTAAGGACCTCGTGCCGGATCCCTGGCTGCTGGCGAACGCGGTCGAGGACGCGCTGGCGGAGCTCGTCGTCGCGGCGGCCGAGCGCGGCGGCAGTGGCGCTCCGGAGAGCGCGACCGGGGCCGAGATCGCCGTACGGGAGGACACCTCCACGGCCGTGGCCACGCTCGACGAGCAGTCGCCCGAGGTGGCCGAGCGCCCTGCGCCGTCGAGGAAGACACCCGCGAAGAAGGCGGCCGCCGTGAAGACGCCGGCGAAGAAGGCCCCCGCGAAGAAGGCCCCCGCGAAGAAGGCTTCTGCGAAGAAGGCACCGGCGAAGAAGGCCCCCGGGAAGAAGGCAGGCGCGGAGAAGACCCCCGCCCCGAAGGCCCCGGCGAAAAAGGCCGCCAAGAAGAAGGCCGCCACGAAGCAGAATGCGGCCGCGAAGCGACAGAACAAGCCCACCGGCTCCAAGCCGACCGGGTCCGCACCGCGGCCGGCTGACCGCGCGGACGCGCCCGCCGCGCCGACGTACAGCGCTCCGGCGGTGACGACGCCCGACGGCGACGCCGGACCCGCTCGGCCGACCGCCGTGCCGAACGCCCCCGCGGGCCCGGGCACCCCGGACGACGCCGCGCAGGCGCCGACCTACAGCGCACCCACGGCCGCCGGCCCCGCCGGTGACGCGCAGAGCGTCGACCCGACCCCGGCGGTGCCGACGCCGACCGTCGTGCCGGCGCCGGCCACGGGCGGTGACGCGGGCGGGGGGACCGGCGCGGACCGAGGCGGCGCCGACGAACCCGAGGCGCCGACGTACAGCGCTCCGGCGGCGACCACGCCCGACGGCGACGCCGGCCCCGATCGGCCGACCGCCGTGCCGGACGCCCCCGCGGGGCCGGGCACCCCCGACGACGCCTCCCGGACACCGACGTATGGCGCGCCTGCGGTTACAGTCCTTGACGACGACGAGCTCTCGGTGACGACGACCCCGCCGATCGAGACGCCGCCCACCCCGGGCACGACAGGAGGTGAGACCGGATCGGACACCGAGACCGGTCAGATGTGACGATCGCGCCACACGACCCGGCCGTGCTGGCGGCGACGCCACCGGCCCGCGACCCCGAGGCGCCCTTCGGCATCTACCTGCATGTGCCGTTCTGCTCCACCCGGTGCGGCTACTGCGACTTCAACACCTACACCGCCGGCGAACTCGGATCGGCGACCTCACCCGTCGACTGGGAACGCGCTGCCGCGATCGAGATCGAGAGGGCCGCGCAGGCGCTGTCCTCCGCCGGCGCGGCCCCGAAGGTCGACACCGTCTTCATCGGCGGCGGCACCCCGTCGCTGGTCGGCGCGGACGTCCTCGTCGGCCTCCTCGCCCGTATCGACGACGCTTTCGGCCTGGCCCCCGGCGCGGAGGTCACCACGGAGAGCAACCCCGAGTCCACGTCCCCCGAGTTCTTCGCGCGCCTGCGCGGGGGCGGGTTCACCCGCATCTCGCTGGGCATGCAGTCCACCGCCGCGCACGTCCTGCGCGTCCTCGACCGGGCCCACACCCCCGGCCGGCCCCAGGAGGCGGTCGCCGAGGCGCTGCAGGCGGGGTTCGAGCACGTCAACCTCGACGTCATCTACGGCACGCCGGGGGAGACCGACGACGACCTCGCGCGGACCCTCGACGCGGTGGTCGGCGCCGGGGTCGACCATGTCTCCGCCTACTCGCTGATCGTCGAGGACGGCACCGCCCTGGCCCGCCGGATCCGCCGGGGCGAGATGCCGGGCACCGTCGACGATGTGCTCGCCGACCGGTACGAGCAGGTGGCCGACCGCCTCGCCCGGGCGGGGTTCCACTGGTACGAGGTCTCCAACTTCGCCACCGAATCCTCGGCGTACTGCCGCCACAACATGGGCTACTGGCGCGGCGGCGACTGGTGGGGCGTCGGGCCGGGTGCGCACTCCCACGTCGCCGGGGCCCGGTGGTGGAACGTCAAGCACCCCGCGCGCTACGCCGCGGAGTGCGACGCCGGTCGACTCCCCGTCGACGGCGGGGAACTGCTCGACGACTCCGACCGCCACATCGAGCGGATCATGACCGGGCTCCGACTGGCGGAGGGGCTCGGCGACGAGGCCTTCACCGCGGACGAGCGCGCCCGCGCCGACGAGCGCGTGGCGGCCGGGCTGTTGCGTCGCCGGGCGGCCGACGATCCCGCCGGCCCCGGGTACGCGCTGACCGAGGCGGGCCGTCTGCTCGCCGACGGCGTCGTCCGCGACGTGCTCGTGTGACGCCGCCGACTGGGCCATCAGTGCAGGAACTGGCATAGAATCGGCAGAACAACGGGCACAGGGAGGAGCGGGTATGTCGAGTACGGCCGATCGTAGGACCGAGGTCCTGCGCGCGATCGTCTCCGACTACATCGCCTCCCACGAACCGGTCGGGTCCAAGGCCCTCGTCGACCGCCATTCGCTGGGCGTGTCCAGCGCGACCATCCGCAACGACATGGCGGTGCTCGAGGCCGAGGGGTTCATCGTCCAACCCCACACCAGCTCGGGGCGCGTGCCCACGGAGAAGGGCTACCGTCACTTCGTCGACTCGATCGAGGAGATCACCCCGCTCTCGCGGGCCGAGAAGCGGGCGATCCGGGCGTTCCTCGAGGGCGCGGTCGACCTCGACGACGTGCTCCGGCGCGCCGCACGCCTGCTCTCCCAGCTCACGCGACAGGTCGCCGTCGTGCAGTACCCGGTCCTCGGCCGCTCGACGGTGCGCCACCTCGAGGTGGTGAGCCTGACCTCCACGCGCCTGCTGCTGGTCCTCATCACCGACACCGGCCGTGTCGACCAGCGGACGGTCGAGCTGGCCGCCCCGCTCACCGACGAGCACCTCGCCGAGCTGCGCGGCCTGCTGTCCGAGGCCGTCGCCGACAAGCGCCTGTCCGACGCCTCGGACGCCCTGGCCGCGACCGGCGAGCGTGCCCGGCCCGAATACCGCGACGCCGTGGAGCGCTGCGTGACCGTACTGGTGGAGACGCTCGTCGAGCACCCCGACGACCGCATCGTTCTGGGCGGCACCGCCAACCTCACCCGCAGCGCCGTCGACTTCGACGGCTCCCTGCGCTCGGTCCTCGAGGCCCTCGAGGAGCAGGTGGTGATCCTGCGACTGCTCACCGCCGCGCACTCCGTGGGCCGGGGCGGCCCCGGCGGGGTGACCGTGCAGATCGGCGAGGAGACCCAGGCCGCCGAGATCCGCGGTGCCTCGGTGGTGTCCTCGCAGTACGGCGCGGAGGGGCAGACGTTCGGCGGGATGGGGGTGCTCGGGCCCACTCGGATGGACTACCCGGGAACAATCGCCTCGGTCGCCGCTGTTGCCCACTACGTGGGCGAACTCCTCACCGGGCGCTGACGCCCGTACGCTTCCCGCTGCGAACAGATCTTCCTCACGACGAAAGGCCACACGTGTCACGCGACTACTACGGGACCCTCGGGGTCGATAGGGGCGCCTCGGAGTCCGAGATCAAGCGCGCCTACCGCAAGCTCGCCCGCGAGCTCCACCCCGACGTCAACCCGTCGGACGAGGCGCGTGAGAAGTTCAGCGAGATCACCGCGATCTACGAGGTCCTCACCGACCCGGAGAAGCGCCGCATCGTCGACATGGGCGGCGACCCCCTCGACTCGTCCGGCGGTGGCGGTGGATACGGCGGCGGTTTCGGCGGGGGCTTCGGCAGCGGCGGACTCGGCGACGTCTTCGAGGCGTTCTTCGGCGGCGGGGCCGGAGGCGGTGGACGCGGCCCCCGCAGCCGCGTCCAGCCCGGTTCCGACGCACTCATCCGCGTCACCCTCGGCCTGGACGAGTGCGCCACCGGCGTCACCAAGGAGATCCAGGTCGACACCGCCGTGCTGTGCGAGACGTGCCATGGCAAGGGCTCGGCCAGCGACAAGCCGCCGGCCACCTGCGGGATGTGCCAGGGCCAGGGTGAGATCCAGTCCGTCCAGCGATCGCTCCTGGGCAACATCATGACCAGCCGTCCCTGCCCGACCTGCGCGGGTACGGGCGAGATCATCACCGACCCGTGTGGTGAGTGCACCGGCCAGGGCCGCGTCCGCAAGCGCCGCACCGTGTCGGCCAAGATCCCCGCCGGCGTCGGCGGCGGCATGCGCATCCGTCTGGCGGGGCAGGGCGAGGTCGGCCCCGGCGGCGGGCCGGCCGGTGACCTCTACATCGAGGTCAACGAGCGCACCCACCCGGTGTTCGTCCGCGACGGCGAGGACCTGCACTGCACGGTCCGCGTGCCGGTGGTCGACGCGATCCTCGGCGGCGAGGTCGAGCTCGAGACGGTGGTGGGCGAACCCCTGCAGATCGAGATCCCGGCCGGCACGCAGCCCGGCCACACCGTCACCCTCACCGGGCGCGGCATGCCCCGCGTCCGCGGTGGTGGCGCGGGTGACCTGACGGTCCACATGGAGGTCGTCATCCCGGAGAGGCTGGACCGCAAGCGCCGCGACCTCGTGGAGCAGCTGCGCCGCCTCGACGGTGACTCGGCCGAGGTCGTCAACGAGGACACCGCCCGCCGCGGTGGCCTGTTCTCCCGCCTGCGCGACGCCGTCGCCGGGCACTGAGCCGCCGAGACACGACACCCGAGAACCCCGGATACCGAGCCGCCCGTGACCCCCTCCCTGTTCCGCGCCGACACCGTCCCCGCAGTCGGCGAGACGGTCGTGCTCGACGGCCCCGAGGGCCGGCACGCCGGATCGGCGCTGCGGGTCCGGCCGGGGGAGGCGATCCGGGTCGGTGACGGCCGGGGCGCGGTGGGGGACTGTGTGGTGACGACGACGAGCTCCGGCCGCGTCGAGGCCGAGGTCGTCACCCGGGTCGACGTGCCACGCCCGACCCCCGAGGTCACCGTCGTCCAGGCCCTGCCCAAGTCCGAGCGGTCAGAACTGGCCGTCGAACTCGCCACCGAGGCCGGCGCCGACCGGATCGTGCCGTGGCAGGCGGACCGCTGCGTGAGCCGGTGGACCGGCCCCAAGGTGGACAAAGGTCGCACCAAGTGGACCAACGCCGCCCGGGCCGCCGCCAAACAGTCCCGCCGGGCCTGGGAGCCGGAGATCGGCGACCTCGTCGACTCCACCGCGCTCGCCGCCCTCGTCGCCGCCGAGGTCGAGGGCGGGGCCAGCGCACTCGTCCTGCACGAGGAAGGCGCCGCCGGGTTCGCGGACGCGGTGACCGCGGGACCGACGGGGGAGCGGGTCCTCGTCGTCGTCGGCCCCGAGGGCGGGGTCTCCGACGCCGAACTCGACGCCCTCACCGCCGCCGGCGCCCGCCCGGTCGTCCTGGGCCCCGAGGTCCTCCGGACCTCCACCGCCGCGACGGTGGCGTTGGCCGCACTCGGCGTTCTCACCCCGAGATGGGCGGCCGCGCGGTCTACACTCGACCCAACCGCACCACGACACGGGAAGTGATCCACGTAAGCACCCCAGGAAACGACGCAGTCCCCGACCCCGGCGCCCCCACCGACGGCGACCGGCGCGACCCCGGCGACACCCCCGCCCGCACGGCGGTCCAACTCGACCCCGACCTGGCGATGGCGGTGCTCGGCGCCGCCGACGCCAATCTCCGCGCCCTCGAGGACCTGCTCGCCGCCGACCTGCACGTGCGCGGCGGCACCATGACCATCTCCGGGGAGCCGCCCGACGTCGACCGCGCCTCCCGCGTCGTGTCCGACCTGCTGCGGCAGGCGCGCAGGGGAGTGGAGATCACCCCGGCGTCCGTGCGGCGCTCGGTGGAGATCCTCGCCGACTCCGGACCGCTCACGCCCGAGGAGGTCCTCGGCACCGACGTTCTGTCCCGCCGCGGCGGCATGATCCGGCCCAAGACGCTGGGGCAGAAGCGCTACGTCGACGCGATCGACGACCACACCATCGTGTTCGGCCTCGGACCCGCCGGTACCGGCAAGACCTACCTCGCCATGGCCAAGGCCGTCGCCGCGCTACGCGCCAAGGAGGTCAGCCGCATCATCCTCACCCGGCCCGCGGTCGAGGCGGGAGAGCGGTTGGGCTACCTGCCCGGCACCCTGCACGAGAAGATCGACCCGTACCTGCGGCCGCTGTACGACTCGCTGCACGACATGATGGACCCCGAGGCGATCCCCAAGCTCATGGCGGCCGGGGTGATCGAGGTGGCGCCGCTGGCGTACATGCGCGGCCGCACGCTCAACGACTCGTTCATCATCCTCGACGAGGCGCAGAACACCACGCCCGAACAGATGAAGATGTTCCTCACCCGCCTGGGCTTCGGCTCCAAGATCGTCGTCACCGGCGACATCACCCAGATCGACCTGCCCGGCGGGCAGCGCTCCGGCCTCAAGGTCGTGCGCGACATCCTCTCCGGCGTCGACGACATCCACTTCTCCGAGCTCACGTCCCGCGACGTGATCCGGCACGCCCTCGTCGGTCGGATCGTCGACGCCTACGCCAAGCACGAAGCCCGCCTCGAACGGGGCGACCGACCCACCACCGCACACAGGAACAGGGAGCAGCGCCGACGATGAGTATCGAGGTCGCCAACGAGTCGGGCGTGGAGGTCGACGAGGCCGAGCTCATCGACGTGGCCGCGTTCGTGATCGACCGGATGGACGTGCACCCGGCCGCCGAACTGTCGATCACGCTCGTCGACAAGGACACCATGGCCGACCTCCACGTCACGTGGATGAACCTGCCCGGCCCCACCGACGTGATGAGCTTCCCCATGGACGAGCTCACCCCCGGCGGCCGCCCCGACCTGCCCGAGCCCGGCCCCGCCATGCTCGGCGACATCGTCCTGTGCCCGGCGTTCGCCGCCGACCAGGCCGCCAGCTCCGGTCACCCGCTCGCGCACGAGCTCGCCCTGCTCACGGTCCACGGGTGCCTGCACCTGCTGGGCTACGACCACGCCGAGCCCGCCGAGGAGCGCGAGATGTTCGGCCTGCAGAACGAGCTCCTGGGCGAGTGGTACGACCACCGCGACGAGTCTCCGAGAGTGGACGCCTGAGACGTGGACGCCACCATCTACACGGCCATCGCGGCCGTGGTGCTCATCCCCGTCGCCGGCCTGTTCGCCGCCCTCGACGCCGCCCTGAGCACGGTCTCCGTGGCGCGCGTCGAGGAGATGGCCAAGGAGAACCGCTACGGCGCTGCCCGTCTGGCCAGGATGCTCGACGCCCGCCCGCGGTACATCAACGTCGCCGTCCTGCTGCACATGCTCAGCCTCATCGGCGCCGCCGTGCTGTTCACCGTGGTGTTCGACGAGCTCATCGACTCCCGCGCCTGGGCCCTGGTCACCGCGGTCGTCGTCACCACCGTCGCCGCGTACATCGTCGCCGGGGTCGGGCCCCGCACCCTCGGCCGCCAGCACGCCTACACGCTGGCCCTGGGCGCGTCCACGCCGCTGTCGGTGACCGGCGTCGTCCTGGGCCCCGTGGCGACTCTGCTGGTCGGCCTCGGCAACGCCGTCACCCCCGGCGGCGGCTTCCGCAACGGGCCCTTCGCCTCCGAGATCGAGCTGCTCGAGATCGTCGACATGGCCCGCGAGCGCGGCGTCGTGGCCGACGGCGAGTCCCGCATGATCCAGTCGGTCTTCGAACTGGGCGACACGACCGCCCGCGAGGTCATGACCCCCCGCACCGAGATGGTGTGGATCGAGTCCGACAAGACCGTCGGCCAGGCCGCGCGGCTCACCGTCAAGTCCGGCTACTCCCGCATCCCCGTGGTCGACGGAGACAACTCCGACAACGTGGTGGGCGTGGTCTACCTCCGCGACATCGTGGCCCGCCTCGACGACCCGGACGGGCGCGCCGCCCCCGTCGCCGAGGTGATGCGCCCGGCGGTGTTCGTGCCCGACGCCAAGCGGATCGACGACCTGCTGGCCGAAATGCAGCGCGACCACAACCACCTCGCGATCCTGGTCGACGAGTACGGCGGCACCGCCGGGCTCGTGTCGATCGAGGACATCCTCGAGGAGATCGTCGGCGAGATCGTCGACGAGTACGACACCACCGAGGTCCCGCCCGTCGAGGACCTGGGCGACGGCCGCTACCGGCTGTCCGCCCGGCTCGGCCTGGACGAGGTCGCGGACCTGTTCGACATCGAGTTCCCCGACGAGGTGTCCGAGGAGGTCGAGACCGTCGGCGGACTGCTCGCCCTCGAACTCGGCCGCGTCCCCCTGCCCGGGGCGCACATCGTCTCCAGCGGCCTCGACCTGCGGGCCGAGGGCGGCCACGACCGGCGCGGGCGGGTGAAGGTGGTCACCGTGGTGGCCACGCCCATCGAGACCGATGACGACGACACCGACGACCATCCCCAGCGCGAGGACAACCGATGAGCACTCCCGAGAACTACCGCAGCGGGTTCGTCAGTTTCGTGGGCCGACCCAACACCGGCAAGTCCACCCTGACCAACGCGTTGGTGGGGGAGAAGATCGCGATCACCTCCGCCAAGCCCCAGACCACGCGGCACGCCATCCGCGGCATCGTCCACCGGCCCGACGCGCAGATCATCCTCGTCGACACCCCAGGCCTGCACCGTCCGCGCACCCTGCTCGGGGAGCGGCTCAACGCGCTGGTCGAGGACACCTATTCCGATGTCGACCTCATCGGCCTGTGCATCCCCGCGGGCGAGCGGATCGGCCCCGGCGACCGCTGGATCCTCGAACAGGTCCGTAAGCTGTGCCCGACCACACCGCTCCTGGGGCTGGTGACCAAGATCGACACGGTCTCCAAGCAGAGGGTCATGGAGCAGCTCGTCGCCGTCTCCGAGCTCCTCGGGCCGGACTCCGAGGTCGTGCCGGTCTCGGCCGCTTCGGGTGAGCAGGTCGACGTGGTGGCGGACGTCATCGCCTCACTGCTGCCCGAGGGGCCGCAGTTCTACCCGGACGACGTGGTGACCGAGGAGTCCGACGAGACCCGCATGGCCGAGCTCATCCGCGAGGCGGCCCTCGAGGGCGTGCGCGATGAGCTGCCGCACTCGATCGCGGTGACCATCGAGGAGGTCCTGCCGCACGAGGGCCGTGACGACATGGTGGACGTCCACGCCACGGTCTACGTCGAGCGGCAGAGTCAGAAGTCGATCGTGCTCGGCAAGGGCGGATCCCGCATGCGCGAGGTCGGCACCCGTGCCCGCGCCGGAATCGAGGCGCTGCTGGGCACCAAGGTGTACCTCGACCTGCACGTCAAAGTCCTCAAGGAGTGGCAGCGCGACCCCAAGATGCTGGGGCGCCTCGGCTTCTAGGCCGCCAGTGGGACAATGGGCACCTGCACGGTGCGATACGCGTCGCCCGCATGGTCGCGCGGATGATCGGCACGGCGCGGGCGGCCGGCACGGGGCGGGCGGCCGGCGCGGCGCGGGCGAACGACACGGAAGGAGGCCCGGGTGCATCCCTTCACCGACACGGGCCTCGTCGTGCGCACCTACGACCTGGGCGAGGCCGACCGCATCGTCACCCTGCTGACCGAACGTCACGGCCTCGTCCGCGCCGTGGCCCGCGCCGTGCGGCGCACCCGTTCCCGCATGGGCGCCAGCCTCGAGCCGTTCGCGGTGGTGGAGGTGCAGATCGCCCCGGGCCGGGGCAGCAGCGGGCTGGGCACGGTCCGCCAGGCCACCAGCCGCGAATCCCTCGCCCGTCCGCTGGTCGCGGACTACCCCGCGTACACGTCCGGCTGTGTGGTGCTGGAGACCGCCGAACGCCTGGCCGGCGAGGAGGGTGCTCCCACTCCGCGGTTGCTCGGCCTCGCCGTCGGCGCCCTGCGCTCCCTCGCCGAACACCGCCGCGCGCCGGGGTTGGTCGCCGACGCGTTCCTCCTGCGCGCCATGGCCGCCTCCGGCTGGGAACCCGTCCTCGACTGCTGCGTGCGCTGCGGGGCCGTCGGTCCGCACCGGGCGTTCCACGTCGCGTCCGGCGGCACCGTGTGCGTGCACTGTCGGCCGCAGGGCTGTGCGATGCTCTCGCCGGGCGTCGCCGAGCACCTGTCCGCGCTGCTCGCCGGGCGTTGGGACGCGGTCGGGTTGTCTTCGCCCGCGGTGGTGCGGCAGGCCTCCGGCATCGCGGCCGCGCACCTGCAGTGGCATCTCGAGCGCGACCTGCGCAGCCTGCCGCTGGTCGACCGTGGGCTGATCGGCGCGGATGCCGACGGAGTCGTCGCCGCTCGTCCTGATTCCGCTCGGCCCGGCTCCGCTCGTCCTGATTCCGCTCGGCCCGGCTCCGCTCGTCCTGATTCCGCTCGGCCCGTCGATGCGGCTTGGCCCGTCGATGCGGCCCGGCCCGCCGATTCCGCCCCCGTCATCCCCGTTGAGGAGCCCCGTGCCCGGACTACCCAGATTCCGTAAGCGTTCCGCGCCGCAGGCGGCCACGGTCCGGCCGCCGACCCCGCATCCGTCGGGGGCGCGGCCGCCGGCCATCCCCGCCGAGTTCGTGCCCGGCCACGTCGCGCTGGTCATGGACGGCAACGGGCGCTGGGCGCAGGAGCGCGGTCTGCCCCGCACCGAGGGGCACAAGCGCGGCGAGGCCGTACTGATGGACGTGGTCCAGGGGTGCATCGAGATGGGCATCCCGTACCTGTCCGCGTACGCGTTCTCCACCGAGAACTGGAAGCGCAGCCCGGAGGAGGTGCGGTTCCTCATGGGCTTCAACCGCGACGTCCTGCGGCGACGTCGCGACGAGATGCACGCCCTCGGGGTGCGCGTGCGGTGGGCCGGCCGGCGACCGCGGCTGTGGGGGTCGGTCATCAAAGAGCTCGAGGAGGCGGAAGAGCTCACCCGCGACAACACGGTCATGACCCTGGCCATGTGCGTGAACTACGGCGGCCGGGCCGAGATCGTCGACGCCGCGCGCGACATCGCCCGCCGTGTGGCCGCCGGCGAGCTGGGGCCCGACGACATCACCGAGGAGAACTTCGCCGACTTCCTCGACGAGCCCGACATGCCGGACGTCGACCTGTTCCTGCGCCCGTCGGGGGAGCTGCGCACGTCGAATTTCCTGCTGTGGCAGAGCGCGTACGCCGAGTTCGTCTTCCAGGACACCTTGTTCCCGGACTTCGATCGCCGAGACCTGTGGGCGGCCTGCCTGGAGTACGCGGAACGCGACCGGCGCTTCGGCGGCGTCGCCCCGGCCTGACGGCGGAGGCTCGTACTCCCGCCGCCAGGCCGCGCATGCCACGCAGCCGCCCCCGGGGCTGGCGTCTCGCTTCCTGGGATGGCGTTTCGCTCCTGAACTTGGCGTCTCGCTCGGGCGGGTTCCGCGCAGCCGCTCCTGGGGCTGGCGTCTCGCTCTCGAGCCTGGCGTCTCGCGCGTGGGCATGCCGCGCAGCCGCTCCCGCGGATGGCGTCTCGCGCCTACGGATGTACGCCCGGGAGACAGCCGCGCGCGGGCATGGCGTCTCGCCTGCGCATCGGTACGCGCCAGACGACATGGCGGCGGGCGGCTGTGGCCGGGCGGGCCTGCGGCGGCTCAGTCGGCGGTGGGCTCGGCCCCGGCCTCGGCGCACCGTGCGCAGACGCCGAACAGCTCGACCGTGTGACTGACTTCGGTGAACCCGTGGGCCCGGCCCGCGCGGTGCGCCCACACCTCGACCCCCGGTTCCTCGACCTCCACGGTGAACCCACAGATCCGGCACACCAGGTGATGGTGGTGCGAGTCGGAGCACTTGCGGAAGATCAGCTCTCCGGAGTCGGTGCGCAACACGTCGACGGCGCCGGCGTCGGCCATCGACTGCAGGGTCCGGTACACGGTGGTGAGCCCGATCGTGTCGCCTCGATCGCGCAGCTCGGCGTGCAGGTCCTGCGCTGAACGGAAACCTTTGGACTCGTCGAGGAGACCCGAGATCGCGCTGCGCTGTCGGGTGGAGCGCACGCCGATGGGCCTGCGGGAAGAGGTCATGGCCCTACTGCTCCCCGGCGTGCCCGACGGCCGCCTCGACGATGTTGAGCATGTGCCCGTCGAGCAGCTCGTAGCGCATCTCGCGTCCCTGCCGGTGGGACGAGACCACGCCCGAGGACTTGAGCACACGCAGGTGCTGGCTCACCAGTGGCTGGGCGACCCCCAGAGCGTCGACGAGTTCGTGGACGCACCGCGGCCCCTCCCGCAGCTGCAGGACGATCGCGATGCGCAGCGGCGCGGACAGGGCCCGCAGGAGCTCCCCCGCCGCGGACACCACACGGTCGGGCGGGAGGGGGACCGGGACGGCCCTGTGGTCGGAGTCGTGGACGTCCGCGACCGGTTGGGGACCGGTCGATCGGGGTCCGGGTGCCATCGTCTCCACCTTCCGGGCTCGAGGTCGTACTCGGTCGCCGCCGGCGCCGTGTCGGGTAGGGGACCCCAGTATCCCAGACCCGTGGGGTCGACCGGATACCCTGGTGAGAAGTGCCCGGGCGCAGGCCCGCGCCGAGGTGGTCCACCCCGACACCTCCGCCAACCGACTCATCAGAGGGAGAACCCCCGACGTGGCATCCTCAGCGTCCGTCATCGACACCGTCGTCAATCTCTGCAAGCGCCGGGGACTGGTGTACCAGTGTGGCGAGATCTACGGCGGGACGCGCTCGGCGTGGGACTACGGCCCCCTGGGCGTGGAGCTCAAGGACAACATCAAGAAGCAGTGGTGGCGCACGTTCGTCACGGGCCGCGAGGACGTCGTGGGCTTGGACTCCTCGATCATCCTGCCCCGCCAGGTGTGGCAGGCCTCGGGCCACGTCGAGACCTTCACGGATCCGCTCGTGGAGTGCCGCAACTGCCACACCCGCCTGCGTCAGGACCACCTGCAGGAGGCGTACGCCGCCAAAAAGAAGCTCGACTCGGTGGCCGACGCCCCGATGACCGAGATCGCGTGCCCCAACTGCGGCACCAAGGGGCAGTGGACCGATCCGCAGCTGTTCTCCGGCCTGATGAAGACGTACCTCGGCCCCGTGGACAACGAGACCGGCCTGCACTACCTGCGTCCGGAGACCGCGCAGGGCATCTTCATCAACTACAAGAACGTCATGACCACGGCCCGGCGTAAGCCGCCGTTCGGCATCGGTCAGATCGGCAAGGCGTTCCGCAACGAGATCACCCCCGGCAACTTCATCTTCCGCACCCGCGAGTTCGAGCAGATGGAGATCGAGTTCTTCGTCAAGCCCGATGAGGCCGACGAGTGGTTCAAGCGCTGGGTCGAGGACTGCTGGGACTGGTTCGTCGACCTCGGCATCGACCCGGAGAACATGCGCCGCTTCGACGTCCCCGACGACGAGCGCGCGCACTACTCGGCGGGCACCATCGACTTCGAGTACAAGTTCGGGTTCTCCGGCAACGAGTGGGGCGAACTCATGGGCGTCGCCAACCGCACCGACTACGACCTGACCCAGCACCAGACCCACTCCGGTGAGGATCTGCAGTACTTCGACCAGGCCTCGGGCGAGAAGTACGTGCCCTACGTCATCGAGCCGAGCTTCGGTCTGACCCGGTCGCTCATGGCGTTCCTCATCGACGCCTACACCGAGGACGAGGCCCCCAACGCCAAGGGCGGCGTGGACACCCGCACGGTGCTCAAGCTGGACCGCCGGCTCGCGCCGATCAAAGCCGCGGTGCTGCCGCTGTCCCGCAACGCCGACCTGTCTCCCAAGGCCCGAGACCTGGCGGCCCAGCTGCGGAAGAACTGGAACGTGGACTTCGACGATGCGCAGGCGATCGGCCGACGCTACCGTCGCCACGACGAGATCGGCACCCCGTTCTGCATCACCGTGGACTTCGACACGCTCGAGGACCAGGCCGTCACGATCCGCGAGCGCGACACCATGGCGCAGGAACGCGTGGCCATCGACCAGGTGGAGGGGTACCTCGCCCAGCGCCTGATCGGGTGCTGACGGGCGCCCCTGGCACACTGGTCGGGTGAGAAGTTCCGGGTCCCCGCTCCGCGCGGTGTCCAGGGCCGTCAGCTGGGTCCTGACCATCGCACTGCTGTTGTGCCTGGTCATCCCCGGGTTCATCGCGTTCCGCGTCTGGCACGTCGCGCGGATCGATGACCGCACGCCGGCGGACGCGATCGTCGTGCTGGGGGCCGCCCAGTACAACGGCGTACCGACCCCGGTGTTCCAGGCGCGACTCGAACACGCGGCCCTGCTGTACGACGAGGGGGTCGCGCCGCAGATCATCACGGTCGGCGGTGGTCAGCCCGGTGACCTGTACACCGAGGCCGGGTCCGGCCGGGCCTATCTGACCCGGCTGGGCGTGCCCCCCGAGACCGTCCTGGCGGTGGAGACCGGAACGAACACCGAGGGCAGCCTGGACGCCGTGGCGCAGACGGTGCGTGACCAGGGCGGACAGTCGGTGGTGTTGGTCAGCGACCCCACGCACTCGTACCGCTCGCGGATGATGGCCCGCGATGCCGGACTGGACGCGTGGACCTCACCGACCCGGCACGGGCCGGCGGTGTGGACCCGCGAGAACCAGATCATGAGCATCATCCGGGAGACCGGCGCGGTGCTCTGGTACCAGTACCACCGGATCGTCGGTAGCGATGTGGACTTCCCGGGATGAGCCGGCGACCCGGGGACGACGGGGGCGGCGACGCCCGGAGGGGACGGGCATGACGGGTTACGCGTACGAGGCGGCGGACGCCGAGCGGCGCGTGGACGAGGGGGCGGGACGCGCCCGGGGCAAGGCCAGTGAGCGCAGTCCGTTCGACCGCGACCGCGCCCGCGTCCTGCACTCGGCTGCACTGCGACGACTCGCCGACAAGACCCAGGTGGTGGGCCCCGGTGACGGGGACACCCCGCGCACCCGGCTCACCCATTCGCTCGAGGTGGCGCAGATCTCGCGCAGCATCGCCGCAGGTCTGGGCTGCGACCCGGACCTGGCGGACCTCGCGGGTCTGAGTCACGACATCGGCCATCCCCCCTACGGCCACAACGGCGAGCGTGCTCTGGACGAGGTCGCCCGCTCCTTCGGCGGTTACGAGGGCAACGCGCAGACCGTGCGGATCCTGTCCCGGCTCGAGCCCAAGGTCGTCGACGGGGACGGTCGCGGGGTGGGGCTGAACCTCACCCGCGCCGCCCTCGACGCGGCCACCAAGTACCCGTGGCTGCCGCGGGAGGGGACGCGGAAGTTCGGTGCCTACCCCGACGACGCCGACACCCTCGCGTGGATCCGGCAGGGCGCGCCCGGGGACACCCGGTGCCTGGAGGCTCAGATCATGGACTTCTCCGACGACGTGGCCTACTCGGTGCACGACGTGGAGGACGCGATCGTCGCCGGCCGACTGGACCTGCGATCGCTGACGGACCGGTCGGAGGTCGCCGCGCTCGCCGAGCTGGGCGCGGCCGAGTTCCGCGGCCCGGACACCGACCAGTTGGAGCAGGCCGCCGGGCGCCTGGGTTCGCTCGAGGTGGTCCGTGCGGTGCAGCCGTTCGACGAGAGCTTCGCCGGGTTCGTCGCGCTCAAGGCCCTCACCAGCGAGCTGGTCGGCCGCTTCGTCATGCCCGCCATCCATGCGACCCGCGAGGTGCACGGCGCGAAGCCGCACGGTCGCTACAGTGCCGATCTCGAGGTGCCGGTCGAGGTCGAGGCCGAGGTCGTCATGCTCAAGACGATGGCCGTCCGCTACGTGATGAGCGATCCGGGGCACCGCCTGAGGCAGGACCGGCAGCGCGACCGGATCCACCGGGTCGCGGAGTTCCTGGCGCAGTCCGCGCCGGCGGGACTCGATCCGGTGCTGCGGCCGCTGTGGGACGCGGCCCCCGACGACGCTGCGCGCATGCGGGTCATCGTCGATCAGATCGCCCTGTACACCGAGAGCCGCCTCGAGCGTGTCGACCGCGCGAGCGCCGGCATCCAGGCCGCCTGGGGCTGACCCCGGGATCCGCGGCTGCCACTCGGCGGGCGCGGCGACCGACCGAGGCGGGCACCCGTCGGTCAGCCGACCGCGCGTGCGACCTCGCCGACCAGCCGGTCCACGCCCACCTCGTCGAGGCTCGAGCCGGGGGTGAAGCCCGTGCGCACCACCACGAGGTCGGCCGAGGGGACCACCACGACGTACTGCCCGTCGTGACCGGACGCCCAGTAGGCATCGGCCGGCATCCGGTCGAACCGGAGCGGGCCACCGTCACCGGCCTGGTTGAGCCACCACTGGGCGCCGTAGGGCTCGGGTTCGCCGCCCGCCGCGACGCCCGTGGTCGCGTAGTCCATCCACCCCTCTGGAAGGAGCCGCTGCCCGTCCACCTCGCCGTCGTCCATCACGAACTGACCGAACCGCGCCCAGTCCCGGGGACTCGCCCACAGGTACGAGCTGCACACCGACCCGCCGGACGCGTCGGCTTCGAGGACGGCGCTGCGCATGCCGAGCGGGCGGAACAGCAACTCCTCGGCCATCTCGGGTCCCATCCCGGTCCGCTCGTGCAGGAGGTCGCAGAGGATGTTGGTGGTGCCGGAGGAGTACTGGCGGTACTCACCCGGGTTGTGGGCGGGCGGCTGGGACGCGGCGTAGTCGGCCATGTCCGGCTCGAGGTAGAGCATCCGGGTGACCGGGGTGCCGAGGTCGTACTCCTCGTCCCACTCGAGGCCGGAGGTCATGCGCAGCAGGTGGTCGAGTGAGATCCGCGCCCGCTCGTCGGTCCACTCGGGGCGGAGCGCGGTGGTGGCCGGGTCGAGGTCGGCGTCGGGGAACTCGAGCTGCGCACGCCCGACGAGCGTGGAGGCCACGCTCTTGGCCATGGACCAGCCGAGCTGGCGGGTGTCGGGGCCGAAACCGTCGGCGTACCACTCGTCGAGGATCTCGCCGCGATGGACGACGACGAGGCCCCGCGTCCCCTCGTGCGCCGCGGTCTCCTCGAGGGGCGCGGAGACCTCGTCCGCGACGTCGGTCGCCTCGGCGAGCCGGACGCCCGGGCCGCCGTCCTCGCGCAGCGGCGGGGGCGGCTCACCGCTCTCGGCTCCCGCGGCGCGGCCACCGAGGGCGCAGCCGTGCTCGGAGACGTGCGCGGTCTGCCGGAAGCCGATCCCGAGCACGGAGGCGGTGGCGGTCCCGGCCTCGTCGTCGATCGCCGTGCGCAGGTAGGGCACGAGCGGGTTGGGCGGCAGGTCGGACTCGTGATCCTCCCGCCCGACGAGGAAGTGCAGGGCGCACGCGTTGTGCGCGGCGTATCCGGTGCCGGTGAGCAGCAGGGGGCGGAAGTACACGCCGGCCGCGACCACGGCGCCGACCAGGGGGACGAGGACCGCGAACACCGCGATGAGGACTTTCCGCCGACGTGTCATGAACAGAGAGGGTAGCCAGCGGGTCCGACAGCGCGGTCAGAACCGCCCGCCCGCGCCTCCGCCGCCCCAGCCGCCGCCTCCGCCGCCGGAGAATCCGCCGCCCCCGAAGCCCCCGCCGAATCCACCGCCGCCCCCGAGGCCGCCGCCCCAGCTGGAGCCCGAGCCGAAGCTGGACCCGGCGCCGCGCGTCATGCCCTGGATGAGGGCGCCCGCGATCATGCCGCCGACGAGGGCGCCGGTGCCGGAACCGCCGCGCCCGCCGCGCCCGTAGGGGCCGTACGGGACTCCGTAGCGGCCGGTGTACTGCGGCCGTGAGGCGTCGTCCTGGGCGAGCCGCAGCGCCTCCCGGGCGAGGTTGAGCGCCCGGTCGGCGGCGGGGAACGCGGCCGGACCGACCGTGGCCTCGGCCGTGGCGAGGGAGTTCTTCGCCGAGGCGAGCCGGGTGCGGGCGGCCTGACCGATCACGTACGAGCGGCTGCCGATGAAGTCGTCGGCCTCGCGGACCGCACCGGCCGCGCGGGTGAGGGCGGCCCGACGGGCGGCGCGGGCGCGTCCGGCGGTCTCCGCCTCGTGACCGGCGGCGGCGAGTGCCTCGTCGAGCTCGCGGTCCACCTCGATGAGGCGGGAGAACGTCCCCAACGGGTCGGCCTGCCCGTCCCGGCGGGCGGCCTCGACGGCGTCACGACCGGCGGAGGCGACAGCGGTGAGGTCGCGGCTCGTCGCGTCGCTGACGTCGGTGGAGGCGAGCAGTCGGGCGGCCATCTCCAGCTCCTCCTCGACCTCGGCGACGAGCGGCTCGAGGTCCCGTCGGGCGGTCGCGATGTCGTCGGCGGCGTGGTCCACGCCGTCGACCAGCTTCTCGGCGCGGGCGAGTTCGCCCTCGGCGGAGGTGATGGCGTCCACGGCCTCACCCTGCTCGCCGACCGGCCGGGCCAGCGCGACGCGGGCGCGGCCGGTCTCCGCTTCGGCGGCGTCGAGCAGCTGCTCGGCCAGCGAGAGGTTGTCGGCGATGGAGGTGAGCACCGCGGACGGGAACCGCTCGCGGAGGTCGGACATGGTCTTCTCGGCCTCGGGAAGCCGGGCGCGCAGGGCCACCGCGCGGCGCGTGAGCGCGTCCACGGAGGCGCCGCCGTTGATGAGCAGGTCACGCATCTCCCCGAACGCTGTCGCCTGGTCCTCCAGCCCGCGCTCGGCGCGTTCGGCGCGGGCTGCCACCTCGAGCAGCATCGCCTTGCGCTGATCGGGTGTCTCGGGGATGTCGTCGTCGAGCCGCTGGACGAGCCCGTGCGCGGCGGCGACCTCCGAGCGTGCCGCGTCGAGCGCGGCCCGGAAGGGCCTGGTGCGCAGGTCGCCGAACTCGCCGGTCGCGGTCTCGAGCGCTGTGGCGGAGGCGTCCACGGCCTGGTCGGCGTCCACGAGCCCGGTCCGGGCGCGGGCGTCGAGCACGTCGATCGGCAGGGCGGACATCCGTGCGGTGTCGTCACCGGGGATGTCGCGGGCGTCCTCCGCCTGCCTCGCGGTGCGGGCGGCGCGCCGGCGGCGGGTGACCAGGACCAGGACGACGACGAGGACGACGATCCCCGCGATCCCCGCGATGATCGCGAGTGGCGAGACCTCGGAGCCGGAGCCCTGCCGCTCGAGTCCGTCGGCGGCGCCGATGACAGCCCCGGCCCAGTCGTCGTCGGCCAGTCGCGGCTCGATGTCGCGGTCGGCGATCTGTTGGGCGGTCCGCTGGTCGTCGGCGGGGGAGCGCTCCGGGTCGTCGAACTCGAACCAGTACCTGCCGTCCTGCACGGCCACCACGAGCAGCGCGTCGGAGGCGCCCAGATCGGAGAGCTCCCGGGTCTGCCGCGACCACTCCTCGACCGGGATGCCGTCGAGGGTGTCGACGAAGGTCACCCACAGCTGGATCTGGTCGGTGGAGCGCAGCTCGGCCAGTCGGCTCTCCACGTCGCGGGAGTCGCCGCCGAGCACGCCCGCGGAGTCGGTGAGCTGCTGCCGCAGGTTCGACGGCGGCTCCGCGGCGGCGATCGGGGGGCCCCACGCCGTCAGGCAGACCAGGAGCGCGGCGAGCAGCGAGACCGCCGCGAGGTGAAGGCGGCGGAGGGCGACGGGGGTGGCCGGACGGGGTGAAGCGGCAATCATGAGCCCAGCGTATCGGGCCCGGAGAGGGGCCACGCCGGTCCGCCGCGCGGGCGGCTACTCTGGGCGCATGGCAGGGCGGATTCCGGAGCAGGACATCGCCGCGATCCGCGAACGCACCCGTATCGAGGAGATCGTCGGCGAGTACGTGGCGCTGAAGCCGGCGGGCGCGGACTCGCTCAAGGGGTTGTCCCCGTTCAAGGACGAGAAGACCCCCTCGTTCCACGTGCGTCCGCAACACGGCTACTTCCACTGTTTCTCCACGGGTGAGGGCGGTGACGTCTTCGCGTTCCTCATGAAGATGGAGCACATCGGTTTCGTCGAGGCGGTCGAGCAGCTGGCCGACCGGATCGGCTACCGCATCTCCTACGAGGGCGGCGGGCAGGTGGTCCAGCGCGACCGCGGCACGCGCTCCCGGCTGGCGCAGGCCAACGCGGCGGCGCAGAAGTTCTACGCGGAGCGGCTCGCGCAGGACCCGGAGGCCGAGACGGCGCGGACGTTCCTCACCGACCGCGGCTTCGACATGGCGCAGGCGCAGCACTTCGGCTGCGGCTACGCCCCCGCCGGCTGGGACACCATGAGCAAGCACCTCATGCGGCAGGGCTTCGAGCCCAAGGAGCTGGAGGCGGCGGGGCTGTCCAAGACCAGTTCGCGGGGGACGCTCATCGATCGCTTCCACCGCCGGCTGCTGTGGCCGATCCGCAACCTGGCCGGTGAGGTGATCGGCTTCGGTGCGCGCAAGCTCTTCGAGGACGACACCCTGGGCAAGTACATGAACACGCCCGAGACCATGCTCTACAAGAAGTCGCAGGTGCTGTTCGGGCTGGACCTGGCCAAGCGGGAGATCGCCTCGCAGCGGCGCGCGGTGGTGGTCGAGGGCTACACGGACGTCATGGCGATGCACGCGGCGGGCGTGACCACGGCGGTCGCGGCGTGTGGCACGGCGTTCGGCGAGGATCACCTGTCCACGTTGCGGCGGCTGATGCTCGACGACAACTACTTCCGCGGCGAGATCATCTACACCTTCGACGGTGACGAGGCGGGCAAGAAGGCCGCCCTGCGGGCGTTCTCGGGCGATCAGCAGTTCTCGGGCCGGACCTTCGTCGCGGTGGCCCCGCCGGGGCTCGACCCGTGTGATCTGCGTCAGACCAAGGGCGACGTCGCGGTGCGGGACCTGGTGTCGGCGCGGGTGCCGATGTTCGAGTTCGCGATCCGGTCGATGCTGGAGGACTACGACCTGGACCACGCCGAGGGGCGCGTGGAGGCGCTGCGGCGCACGGTGCCGGTGGTGGCGGACATCCGCGACTCGTCACTGCGGGATGAGTATGCCCGTCAGCTCGCCGGGTGGGTGGGCTGGGACGACCCGGCGACCGTGGTGCGCCGGGTCCGCGAGGAGTCGCGCAAGAAGGGCCGGGCGCGCTCGGCCGGGGCGGGTCCGGGTCCGCGCCGGCGCGGGCCGGGTGGACCGGGCGGGGGAGCCCGCCCGGGATGGGACGCGGCCGAGCGTGGTGGCGTGGGTCGTGGTCGAGGGGGGTACGACGACGACGAGGTCGGCGGCGGCGACGCCCCGCGGACTCCGGAGGTGCCGAAAGGCGTGCCGATTCCCGCCCCCGGTGATCCGGTGCTGTGGCCCCAACGCGAGGCGGTGAAGGCGGCCCTGCAGTACCCGGGCCTGGCGGGCCCGTTGTTCGACTCGCTGCCGGACGAGTGCTACACCCACCCGGCGTACGCGGCGATCGCGGAGGCGCTGTCTCGGGCCGGGGGCTGTGCGGCCGGCAAGAGCGGCGTCAACTGGGTGGCCGAGGTGTCGCAGGGGCTGGAGGATGAGGGCCTGCGTCGTCTGGTCGGGGTGCTCGCGGTGGAGACGTTGCGCGTGTCGGAGGAGGCGTTGCCGCGGTACATCTCCGGGGTGCTCGCGCGCCTTCAGGAGGTGTGGGTGTCGGGGCAGATCGCCGACCTCAAGTCCAAGGTGCAGCGGATGAGTCCGGCGGAGGACCCGGAGGGGTATTCGGCACTCTTCGGTGATCTGGTGGCGCTGGAAGAGTACCGGCGCGGCCTGCTGGAGCAGGCGGTCGGTGCCACGCCGGACATCGCGTGACCTGCCGATTTGGTTCCTCGGCGTGGTTCGCACTAAGGTGGTTTCTCGGTATCCGGCACAGCAGCCGGAAGGCCGGTAGCAATCCCCCATAGCTCAATTGGCAGAGCATTCGACTGTTAATCGAAGGGTTATTGGTTCGAGTCCAATTGGGGGAGCTCCTTCGGAGAGGGCCCGTGGCGTTGTCGCCGCGGGCCCTCTTCTGTTTCCCGTCTCAGCCGCGGCGCAGCACGCGGGCGTAGGTGAGGTTGCGGGCGCGCTCAGGGGCGCCCTCGTCCACGAGTTCCACCCGGTGGTTCCCCAGCAGGTGCTGTGTCGGTGAACAAGGCCCCGAGCGCGTCCCAGTCGCAGGTGTCCAGCGCCCTGGCGACGTCCGCCAGCCGCTAGATGATCTGATCCCTGTCGGTCGTCATCTGTCCTTCGTAGCAGGGATTCGCGGTGGATCCGGGCGGTCTCGCTACCCTGACGCCATGAGTCGTCCCGCAGCCCAGAGCGCCGTCGAGGTCACGCTGTCCACCGGCCGCGTCCGCGGGACCGACCTGGGGGACGTGGTCCGCTTCTACGGCATCCCGTACGCCGAGGACCCGGTCGGCGATCTGCGCTTCGCGGCCCCCGTCAGGCGGAGCCCCTGGACCGGGGTCCGCGACGCGACGCGTCCGGCGGCCACCGCGCAGCGTCTGCGCTTCGATCCGGATCCGGCGATCCCCGAGCCGATCGTCGCGGGCACGGACATCCTGCACGTGGACGTGTGGGCGCCTCCCGAGGGCGCCGGGCACCCGGTCCTGGTGTGGATCCACGGCGGAGGGTGGGAGTCGGGGTCGTCGCATCAACCGTGGTTCGACGGGACCGCGTTCGCCCGGGCGGGGATCGTCGTGGTGTCCGTGGGCTACCGGCTGGGCGTCGAGGGCTTCACGTCCTTCCCCGACGCCCCGGACAACCGCGGGGTGCGCGACTGGATCATGGCGCTGGAGTGGGTCCGCGACGAGATCGCGGCTTTCGGCGGTGACCCCGGGCAGGTCACCGTGTCGGGCCAGTCGGCGGGCGGCGGTGCCGTGCTGTGCCTGCTGGCCTCGCCGGCAGCGACAGGACTGTTCCACCGCGGGATCGCTTCGTCGCCGGCGGTACTGCGGTCGCCGGCCGCGCAGGCCCCCAGGGGAGCGACGGCTGCCGAGCTGGCGGCGGGCGGCCGGGGCGCGGTCGACGAGTTCCACCGTCGGCTCCGCAGGGACAACCCGTTCCTCATGCCGTTCCGGCCGACCATCGGCGACGAGACGGTCCCCATGCCGCCGCTCGAGGGGGTCGGGGAGGGGCCGGGGCTCGGGGTGCCGCTGCTCATCGGTTCCACGGCCACCGAGTTCGAGGGGCTCGTCCGCGCGCTCCCGGGCCCCGCGCTGGTGCCGGGCGCGGCGATGATCCTGCGTTCGCAGGAGCTCCCCACCACCGGGCTGCGCGCGTTGGCCCGCCAGTCATCGGGACGGTCGCTGCGTCGAGCGGTGGGGGCGGTCGTCGACGCGGCGACCATCCACTCGACTGTCGTGCGGGCCGCCGAGACCCGCATCGCGGCGGGCGGACCGACGTGGGTGTACGACTTCCGGTGGGCGGCGGGCCGCGGGGCGGTGCACTGCGCGGACCTGCCGTTCTTCTGGTCTGTTCCCGAGGCCGCGAACGTACGCGCGTTCCTCGACGCGCCCGTTCCGCCGGACCTGGTCGCGGCGATGCACGGCTCGTGGGTGGACTTCGTCCGCTCCGGCGACCCCGGTTCGCCGGCCTACGAGGCGCCCACGCGGCGGGTGCAGGTGTGGGACGAGCCGCCCGCAGTCGTGGAGGACGGTCTGGCGGACGTCCGTGAGGTCTGGTGGCCGGACGGCGCGACCTGACGCCTTGCTACGATTGCGCCGCGCGTGTGGGCGAGACGCCCGTCACGCGAGGGGCTATAGCTCAGTTGGTTAGAGCCGCGGACTCATAATCCGCTGGTCGCGGGTTCGAGCCCCGCTGGCCCCACCGATAGAAGCGGCCCGTTGGTGGTCGATTGCGACGTAGGGCTTACTCGCACCGAGTCTGGGGTGTTGCTGCGGGCAGCATGGTCGAGCAGTACTGACATGCGCAGGCAGGCGGACGCCGGATGGGGCGCTCTCCGGCCCGGATAGGGGCGACTTGCTCTGGTGCGTCGGCCACACCACGGGTTGGTGTCGTACCGCTGTAGGAGGATTAGGGCATGACAGCTTCGTACGAGAAACATGACTCACCCGCTCTGCGAAAAGCGAGGGGCGCGTTCTTTACACCCCCTCCAATCGCGCGCTTTATTTCCTCGTGGGCAATTCGCCACCCCTCGGATCGTATCCTGGAGCCCTCGATGGGTGATGCTGAGTTCTTAGTTCACGCTGTTGAGCGACTTCAATCGCTTGGGCGGTCCAGTCCAGAGGTCTTTGGATCTGAGCTTCACGCCTGGAGCGCAGAACGCGGCAAGCAGCGAGTCGCGGAGCGCGGCGGCACGGCACTAGTGGATATAGGGGACTTTTTTGCTCGAGAAGACCCCTGTCCTTTTGACGCAGTGATCGGAAACCCGCCGTACATTAGATTCCAAGATTTTTCGGGCGAGCAACGAACCGCCGCACAAGCTGCCGCGCTCCGCGGAGGAGTAGCACTTACTGGTTTAGCCTCGGCATGGGCGGCGTTTACGGTACATGCCACGCTTAAACTTGCGGTGGGAGGGCGCCTAGGCTTCGTTCTGCCCGCGGAAATACTCACTGCGAATTACGCAGCGCCAGTTCGAAGATTTATCTTCGACAACTTTGGGGATGTCGAGTTAGTACTGTTTGAAGAAAAAGTGTTCGGCGAGGCCGATACCGAAACGGTGCTTCTCTTGGCTTCGAGTTTTGGTCAAGGTGCAACTAAGAACGCGAAGATCCGACAAGTCAGGAACGCCGCATCGCTAACGTCGATGCCGCCAGCTACTGTATGGACGCCGGAGGATCCGGCAGATAGATGGTCGGGCGCCACGGTTAATGCTGCTGCGTCAAAAGTACTTATGGATTCCGTGCCGGCTGGTCATTTCAAGGCACTGAAGACGTGGGGTGAGACCACTCTTGGGATTGTTACCGGGAAAAACTCGTACTTCGCCATTTCTCCGGAGCAAGAGATTGATCTGGCGCTCGATCCGGCCGAAACCGTGCCACTATCGCCACCTGGCTCCGCCCACCTGAGGGGCATTGAACTCTCCGATCTGGCCCTCGCTGAACTAGGCAGGCTTGGCAAGCGCACTCGCCTGTTCCGCCCAACTGGCGATATGTCGCTCGGCGCGCGAAATTACATCGCAGCCGGTGAGTCAGCGGGAGTGCACAACGCCTATAAGTGCCGTGTGCGAAAGACTTGGTGGCTTGTCCCCCTTCTCGAGCCTGCGGACCTCCTTTTAACGTATATGAACGCCGACACCGTCCGCCTAGTTTCAAACACTGCCCGCGTGCATCACTTGAATAGCGTACACGGGGTCTACTTGCGCGAGGAGGTTAGATCAATCGGAATGGAACTGTTGCCGATTGCTTCCCTGAATTCGGTGACCATGCTAAGCGCTGAGATAGCCGGGCGTGCCTACGGTGGCGGCGTTCTGAAGATGGAGCCAGGGGAAGCGGATCGGTGGTTGGTGCCTTCGTTAAAAGCGGTGGAAAACTCGGCGGAACGACTACGCTCAATCAAGCCGCAGATCGGCGGTCGCTTAAGAGGCGGGAAGCTCGACGAGGCGGTCAAGTTGGTAGATGACGCTCTTCTTGTAGATGTACTCGGATTCACTCGGTCAGAGGTTCATGTGGTGCGCGAAGCGAGGAACGAGCTGGCTGGAAGGAGGGGTAACCGTGGACGCAGCGTCAAGGCTTGAGGCGCGCCTAATCGAAGCGATTCGGTCATGCGGCCAGAAGCCGAGCGACGATCAGCCGCAGGCGGGCAAGAAAAACTACAATGAGAAGCTATCCGCAGCAGTAGCACTTGCCCTTGCGCAAGAGCTTCGGGACCGTGGAATGGTCGAGGCGCGTCCGTCGGGTCCGGGAGAAGTTGGAGCTAGCGGCGCAGAGCGACGCTTGGCCGGAGGCATTGGCGCGAAAAAGGTCGACGTCAGTTGGGCGACAGAGGAGTCCGGACTTCTTCTTGCGCTCAGCGTCAAGACTATTCTCTTCCGGGATGCTCGCAGTAGGAACTTTCAGAAGAATCTGACCAATAGGCGGGCCGACCTTCTGAACGAGGCAGTAACTTTGCATCGGCGATTTCCGTATGCGGTACTTTCTGCTTTTCTTATTTTCGACAAGGATGCAGCGGAAGACGGGACTGCGCGCCGCAAATCGACCTTCACCAATGCGGGACCGAGGCTTCGTCTATTCACTGGCAGGCAAGATCCCTCAGGGCGCGACGAGCAGTATGAGAAATTCTACTTGGCGCTTGTTGATTCGAACGTCTTCAAACCTACGATAGAGGTTTACGAGGCGAATGATCTTGTCAACCCAGTCTCACTTGATCAGATGATGATTGACTTGGTTGCTTTGGTAGGTGAGCGGAACTTCGATCTCTATGAAGGGGTCGACGGAATTGTGCGCAAGGCTTGACCTTTAATGGGACGGCATCCGGCCGGAGCCGGCTGGGTGTGCGCCATTTTCGAGGGTGGCGGTCCCGATTCACGAACCTAAGACTAGTGCGCGCCGGTTTCGGCCCTTAGTAGGTCAACGCCATCCTCATCGCGCCCACCGCCTCGGACAGCGCCGCCCTGGCGAGAGGGGTGGCGCCCACAGCGTTGACGAACGGGTGGACCAGCGTGGCGTGGCGCCGCAGCGATACCGGTACCCCGGCGTCGGCCATCCGGCGGGCGTACGCCTCGCCCTCGTCGCGCAGCGGATCGAACCCGCCCGTGGCGACGTGTGCGGGCGGCAGCGCCGAGAAGTCCGTGGCCAGCAGGGGAGACGCGCGGGGATCGAGCCGGTCGTCGTCCGAGCGGATGTAGGTGCGCTCGTACCAGTCCATGTTGCCGCGGGTGAGGAAGTAGCCCTCGCCGAACAGCTCGTAGGAGCGGGTCCGGGCGGACATGTTCGTCGCCGGGACGAACAGCAGCTGGAAGTCCGGTGTCTTCTCGCCCGCGTCGCGGGCCTGCTGGCACACCACCGCGGCGAGGTTGCCACCGGCGCTGTCGCCGCCCACCGCGATGCGCTGCGGGTCCACGCCGAGTTCGGCGGCGTGGTCGCGGACGTACCGGAACGCGGCCAGGGCGTCCTCGGCGGCGGTGGGGAAGAGGAACTCCGGCGCCATCCGGTAGTCCACGCTGATGACCTTGAGGCGGCCGGTGTCGGCGATGTAGCGGCACGTCGCGTCGTGCGAGTCGATGCTGCCGAGCACCCACCCGCCGCCGTGGAAGTACACCAGGACCGGCAGCGCCTCGTCGCCGTCGACGGGCGAGTACAGGCGTGCGGGAAGGTCGACGCGGTCGGGATCGTCACCGCCGAGCGGGAGGACGATGTCGGTGACGACGGCGAGGTCGATCTTCTTCCCCGAGACGGTGTAGGCCGACCTCTCGACGACGGAGCGCGCCCGCTCGAGGGTGAGGTCCTGGTATTCCCCCTCGGACATGAGCGAGATGACCCGGAGCCCGGCCTGGAAGTGCGGATCGAGGACCTGTCCGTCGACGCGCCGGGGAGCACCTGCCACTGGGCGCAGCAGGGGGCCGGGCAGATATCCGGCGGCCGTCATGACGGCTTTGGTCAGTCGGTCGCCGAGCGACGGCGTGAAGGCACGGTGGCCGGACATTCCAGAGGGTGACAGTGCGGGGCGCATGGCCACATTGTGACGTGGAACGCGGGATGATCGATGGTGATTGGTCGAAGGAGCTGGTCATGCGTTCAGAAGACGACGACGTCATCCGGGTCGAGGCGCTGGTCAAGACGTTCGGGGGAGTGCGGGCCCTCGACGGGCTGGACCTGGAGGTCCGCCGTGGTGAGATCCACGGGTTCCTCGGTCCCAACGGCGCCGGCAAGTCCACCACCATCCGCGTCCTGCTGGGGCTCGTGCGCGCGGACTCCGGCACCGCGACCGTGTTCGGCGCCGACCCGTGGCGCGACGCCGTCCGGCTGCGCTCGCGGGTCGCCTACGTCCCCGGCGAGGTCACGCTGTGGCCGCGGCTCACGGGCGGCCAGTGCATCGACCTGGTGGGCCGGTCGCTGGGCGGGCTCCAGCCGGCCCGGCGCGACGAGCTCGTCGAGCGGTTCCGCCTCGACCCCACCAGGCGCACCCGCGACTACTCGAAGGGCAACCGGCAGAAGGTCTCGCTCATCGCCGCGCTGGCCTCCGGTGCCGACCTGCTCGTGCTGGACGAACCCACCTCCGGCCTGGACCCGCTCATGGAGCGGGTCTTCCAGGACTGCGTGCGCGAGGCCGTCGACGCGGGTGCGACCGTGCTGCTGTCCAGTCACATCATGGGGGAGGTCGAGGCGCTCGCCGACCGCGTGAGCATCATCCGCGACGGGCGGACCGTCAGCTCGGGCACGCTGGCCGATCTGCGGCGCCACACCACGACCGAGGTCCACGCCGTCACCGACGCCGACCCACGGGAGCTCGACCGCGTGAGCGGCGTCGACGACCTACGGATCGGCGACGCCGGCGACGGCCGGTTCGACATCCGCTGCCACGTCCCGGCGCCCGCGCTCGGGGAGGTCACCGGCATCCTCCACGCCGCCGGCGTCCACACCCTCACCGCGACCCCGCCCAGCCTCGACGACCTCTTCCTCAGCGCCTACTCCGGAGCCCGGTGATGAGCGCACCCCTCGTCGGCGCGCGCCTGGCCGGTACCGGCCTGCTCAGCCGGATCGCGCTCCGGACCGGCTGGCCGGCGATGGTCGCCTGGGTCGTCGGGGCCGTCGCACTGTTCCTCGCCACCGGACTGTCCATCGCCACGCTCTACGACACCCCGGAGGAGCTCGCCGCGTACAGCGCCTCCGTCGGCGAGACGATGGTCATGCTCACCGGTCGGGTGGCCGGCCTCGACACCCCGGGCGGAGTGGTGATGAACGAGTACTCGTTCCTCGTCGGCTTCGGGGTCCCGCTCATGGCGATCGCCCTGACCGCGCGCTCCACCCGGCGGGAGGAGGAGTCCGGACGATCGGAACTCCTCGTCGCGGGTGGGGTCGGCCGGCTCGCCCCGGTGGCGGCGGCCCTCGTCGTCGTCGCCGGGGTCTTCCTCGCACTGGGCGCCGGCCTCTGGGCCGCGACGCTGGCGCTCGACGTGGACCGCGGCGGCGCGGCGCTGTACGTGGCCTCGATCGTCGCCACCGGCTGGGTCTACGCCGCGGCCACCGCCGTCCTCGCCCAGGTCCTCGCGCACCACCGCACCGTCTGGGCGGCGTCCCTCGCGGTGGCCGGACTGACCCTCGTCACGCGCGGCGTCGGCGACGCCGAGGAGAACTGGCTGAGCTGGGCGTCCCCGCTCGGCTGGCACGGGCTGACCCGGCCGTTCGGCGAGTCGTCCCCGCTCCCTCTCGCGGTGTCGCTCGCGGCCGCCGCCGCGCTGGCCACCCTCGCGCTGTGGCTCGCGGCCCGCCGCGACCTCGGCTCGGGGGTGGTGCCCGCCCGCACCGGGCCCGCCACCGCGTCGCGGTGGCGCACCTCCCATGCCGGCGCCGCCCTCCACCACCACCTCGGCGCGCTCACCGGCTGGACGGTCGGCGTCGTCGCGCTCATGGCCGTCTACGGCGCCCTCATGGACGTCACGGTGGAGGCCATCGTCGCCAACCCGGACCTGGCCGTCTTCCTGGGCGACCCGGACGCCCTGGTCGACACGATCGTGCAGATGCTCGTCGCGTTCGCAGGGTTCCTCGGCGCCGGGTTCGCGCTGCAGAGCCTCGGCGGGCTGCGCGGCGAGGAGTCCTCGGGTCGACTCGAGCTCATGCTGGCCGCCGGGCGGTCGCGGTGGTCCTGGCTGGCCGGGCACGCGGCGGTCGTGGCGGCCGGCACCGCGGTGGTCGTACTCGCCGGCGCGGCCGCGTTCGCCGTGTCCGCGGCAGCGGTGCTCGACGATCCGCAACTGGTGGGTCGGATCCTCGGCGCGGGCGCGTGGCAGCTGCCCGCCGCGCTGCTGTTCGTCGGGGTCTCCGTCTGCCTGTTCGGCGCGGCCCCGCGACTGCAGGTCCTGGCCTGGGCTCCGTTCGCCCTCGCCGTCGTCGTCACCCTCATGGGCCCCACGCTCCGACTCACCGAGGCGCAGATGCGCCTGTCGCCGTTCGGCGCGGTGGGCACCGCCCCCGCCGGCCCCGTCGACACCGCGGGCGTCATCGTCCTGCTCGTGGGCGGCGCCGTGTTGGTCGCCGCCGGGCTCGCCGCGTTCCGGCGCCGCGACGTGCCCCGGCCCTGACCGCCCGACCCGGTGCGGGGACAGCCCGCCTCGGGGTCCGCCCGCCCCGGCGCGGCGTCCACGCCGACCTGACAGACTGACGGGCACTGCCGCCGGCGCCGCCGGCCGGACGCGAACCAGGGAGGAACCGATGTCGGACCAGGTCGATCGAGACGCACTCGCCGCCGCGCTGGCGGTGGTCGGGGAATGGCCGGTGGACACCGTCTCGGCCGCGGTCGTCGGACCCGACGGCGCGCTCGCGACGCACGGCGACGACAGTCGCGTCTACCGCCTCGCCTCGGTCACCAAGCCGCTCGTCGCCACGGCCGCCCTGTTGGCGGCCGAGGAGGAGGCGATCGGCCTCGACGATCCCGCCGGTCCCGAGGGCTCCACCGTGCGCCACCTGCTGGCGCACGCCTCCGGACTCGACTTCGCCGACCGCGACCGGGTCCGCACCGAGCCGGGCCGGCGACGTATCTACTCATCCGCCGGGTTCGAGGTGCTGGCCGACCACATCGCCGACGCCACCGGGATCGACTTCCCCGAGTACCTCCACGAGGCAGTGTGCCGGCCGCTCGGGATGGAGACCACCGGCCTCGAGGGCTCGGCCGGGCACGGCGCCTCCGCCAGCATCGCGGACCTCGTGCCCTTCGCACGCGAACTCGTCGCGCCGCGACTGCTGGCCACCGAGACCCTCGCCGAGGCCGTGACCGAGCAGTTCCCCGGGCTCGACGGGATCGTGCCCGGGTACGGGATGCAGAAACCGTGCCCGTGGGGGCTGGGGTACGAATTGCGCGGGGACAAGGACCCGCACTGGACCGGTTCGCGGAACTCGGCCGGGACGTTCGGCCACTTCGGGCAGTCGGGGACGCTGCTGTGGGTCGACCCCGCGCTGTCCGCGGCGCTGGTCGTGCTCACCGACCGCGATTTCGGCGACTGGGCCAAGCCGCTGTGGCCGGAGCTGTCCGACGGCGTCGTCGAGGCGCTCGGGCGGTAACCGCGCCGCCGCCGGTGCCCGGGTCCGGCCCGGGCGGATCGATGAGCCGTCCGGTGGGCTGGCCGACACGCCGAGGGGCCGCCCGGCATCGGAATCACGGTGCTGTAACTTTGCTGAGAGTCCAGAAGTGTCACTGGTGTAATCCAGCCACTTCAGGCACAGTAGTAATCAACAACAACACAAGCCACATCATTCACACGATTTCGCGAGGTCGTTGGGGAAGACGTCCCTCAGTGAGTCGGGAGTGAAGTGATGTCTGACCATAACCATCTCGCGGATACGACGACCGGCGTGGTGTTCATCCATGCCGCGCCGACCGCGTTGTGTCCTCACGTCGAGTGGGCTCTGGCGAGCACGCTCGACGCCAACTCGGCCATGCGCTGGGAAGACCAGCCGGCCCAGCCGGGCGCTCGCAAAGCGATCGTCGACTGGATCGGCCCGGTCGGCACCGGTGCGCGGCTGGCCGAGTCGTTGGCCAAGTGGTCGATGCTGTCCTTCGAGGTGACGGAGGACCCGAGCGACCTCGTCGACGGCGAACGCTTCTCGCATACGCCCGAACTCGGCATGTGGCGGGGCCAGACCGGCGCCAGTGGCGACGTCGTCGTCAGCGAGAACCGGCTGCGCCACCTCATGAAGGCCGGCCCCGCCGCCTTCCACGCCGCCGTCGAGGCGGAGCTCGGCACACCGTGGGACCGCGCGCTCGAACCACTGCGCGGCCACCCGGCCGCCTCCGAGGTCACCTGGCTCTCGCGCGTCGGCTGACCCGCCGCGCCTCCCGCACTCACGACAGAAGGCGCCCGCCCCCGGATCTCCCGGGGGCGGGCGCCTTCTCGTGCGTGAGACCGACCCGACGGGTCAGGTCACAGCGGGATGTTTTTGTGCCGACCGCGGGTGTGGGCGGCGGCGTCCAGGGCCTCGGCGAGACGACGACGGGTGTCGGTCGGCTCGATGACCTCGTCGACCACCCCGATCGACACGGCGCGGCCGACGCCTCCGGCGATCGCCGCGTGCTCCTCGGCCAGCCGCTCGTGCAGGGCCTCGCGCTCGTCCTCCGGCGCGGCCGCGAGGGTGCGCTTGTGGAGGATTCCGACGGCCGCCTTCGCGCCCATGACCGCCACCTCGGCGTCCGGCCAAGCGAACACGGCGGAGGCACCGAGCGCGCGGGAGTTCATGGCGATGTAGGCACCGCCGTAGATCTTGCGCGTGACGAGCGTGACCCGGGCGACCGACGCCTCCGCGAACGCGTGCAGGAGCTTGGCGCCGCGGCGCACCACGCCGTCCCATTCCTGCGAGACGCCGGGCAGGTACCCGGGCACATCGACGATCACGACGAGCGGCACACCAAAGGCGTTGCAGAGGCGGACGAAACGGGACGCCTTCTCCGCCGACTCGGAGTTGAGGCACCCGCCCAGCCGGAGCGGGTTGTTGGCGATCACGCCGACGGTGCGGCCGGCGATCCGACCGAAGCCCACGACGATGCTCGGCGCCCACTTGGATTGCAGCTCCTCGAACGTGGTGTTGCCGTCCAGTTCGGAGGAGTCGAGCAGGCCGTGAACGAGTGGGCGGACGTCGTACGCGCGCCTGGGCGACTCCGGTAGCAGTCCGGCGAGGTCCGTGTGGTCGCCCTCGAGGAGCCGCTGGTCGAACTCACCCTGCGCGGTCAGGAGAGTCACCAGACGGCGAGCCCGGTTCAGAGCATCACGCTCGTCCTCAGCGGCGATGTGGCACACGCCCGACTTGCGGTGGTGCACGTCCTGGCCGCCCAGGCCCTCCATGTCGACCTGCTCGCCGGTCACCGAGCGGACCACGTCGGGCCCGGTGACGAAGATCTTGCCCGCCGGCGCCATGATGACGACATCGGTCAGGGCGGGGCCGTAGGCGGCGCCACCGGCGGCGGGCCCGAGCACGACGGAGATCTGGGGGACCAGACCCGAGGCGCGGACCATGGCCTCGAAGACGGTACCCACGGCGTGCAGGGCCTCGACGCCCTCCGCGAGTCGGGCACCTCCCGAGTGCCAGACGCCCACGATGGGCAGCCGCTCGTCGATCGCGACATCGATCGCGCGAACGATGTGCCGGCACCCGTCGAGGCCCATGGCGCCACCCATGACGGTGGCGTCCGTGGCGTAGGCGATGGTGGGCTCACCGTCGATAAGGCCCCGTGCCGCCAGGGCTCCCGAGGCGTCGGGTTCGGTGATGAACTCCAGCGAGGCGGGATCGAAGAGGTTCGCGAGCCGGACGACCGGGTCGCGCGGATCGATCTGGGTGTTCTGGTCAACAGCGCTGGTGATGGTCATGAGTGCAGTCCTTTCCTTGGTGCACGTCCCGGGGAGGGAGCGCGCACCTGTGACGGACCCCCGGACTGGCTTGTGGGCGGACTATGACGGGAAGCGGGACCCCCGTCCCGCTTCCGGACCTCGTGCCCGGCGCCCCGCACTGGGCGGGGCGATCTGTGAAGTGCCCCGCACGCGGGGAGGGGACGCGGGCTCGACGTGGTGCACCGACCGCACCTTCGGCCCTGAACGCGTCCCCGCCCCGACGAACGAGGCGTGACATCAGCTCTGGTCGATCTTCTGAATGTAATCGACCGCATCCTGCACGGTACGCAACTTGGCGAGGTCCTCGTCGGGGATCTCCACTCCGTAACGGTCCTCGGTCTGCACGGCGATCTCCACCATGGAGAGCGAATCGATGTCGAGGTCGTCGACGAAGGACTTCTCGGGGGTCACCTCGGACGGCTCGATCCCGGTGACCTCCTCGACGATTTCCGCGAGTCCTGCGATGATCTCGGCCTCGGTGCGTGCCATGTGATGTCCTTTCTGATGGGTGAAGTCGTGCCCGACGGGCGCGACGGACGTTTTTCGTACCCGATCATCGGCGACGGCCGACGAGCGGGGGTGGTCGGGGGAGCTTCAGGCCCCGCTGAGTGCGGGCACCGTCTCGAGAGCGGTTTCGATGTCCTCGGGGACGGTCACGCCGTGGCGGGCGACGTCACGCATCGAGCGCTTAGCCAGTCCGACCAGGGCACCCGAGGGCGGGAGCTCGACGAACGCGTCGACGCCCAGCTTGAGCATGGTCTGCGTGCACAGGTCCCAGCGCACGGGGTGGGTGATCTGCGAGACGACCCGGTCGAGGGCGTCGCGCCCCGACGCGACGGCCACGCCGTCGGCGTTGGACAGCAGCGTCAGGTCGGGATCGTTGACCTCGACCGTGTCGGCCAGCGCGCGGAACTCGTCGACGGCGGAGTCCATGTAGCTCGTGTGGAACGCGCCGGCGACCTCGAGCCGTCGCAGGCGCGCCCGGGTGGGCGGGTTCTGCTCGAGCGCGTCGCAGGCCTCGAGCGGGCCCGCGGCGACGATCTGCCCCGCGCCGTTTCGGTTCGCCGGCGCGAGCCCGGCGTTGTCCAGGGCCAGCAGCACGTCGGCCTCGACCCCGCCGAGAACGGCGATCATCCCGGTCGGTCGCTGCGCGCACGCCCGTGACATCGCGGCCCCCCGCACGGACGCGAGGCGCAGGGCGTCCGCCTCCGAGACCACGCCGGCGATCGCCAGCGCCGCGATCTCGCCGATCGAGTGGCCCGCGACCAGCGTGTCAGAGGGAACCTGACCGCGTCGGCGCAACTCCGCGGCACCGAGGAGCGCGGAGGCCACGACGAGTGGCTGGGTCACCGCGGTGTCGGTGATCTCCTGCAGGGTCGCCGTGGTGCCGAGGCGCTCGAGATCGAGTCCGCTTGACGCGGACCAGTCTGCGAGACGGTCGGAGGCGCCGGGCAGCTCGAGCCAGGGCGCGAGCATCCCGGCTTTCTGTGACCCTTGTCCAGGGGCGGTTAGGCAAAGCACGGGTATCAGACAACACGGCCGGGCCCCGTTCGGATGATGTCCCCGAAGCCAGAAACGAGCCCGGGATTTTGTAGGGTTCCCACAAATTGCAAGCTGGCCGCTCGTCCATCTCCGCACGGCGTGGATTCGTTACAGGGTGTGACGCGAGTGAATATTTAGCCTTCTTGAGTAGTTCTTTCGGCAAACTTCCCGAGGACCAGTGCGATTCTCAGCACGAAGGCGTCCCGCGCGGTGAGGGGGTCGAATTTAGTGATTTGACCCACTCTCTTCAAGCGGTACCTCACGGTGTTGGGATGGACGTACAACTCGCGAGCGCACTTCTCCACGTGCCCACCTGAGTCGAGATAGGCCCGAAGGGTGTCCTCGACAGAGGCGTCCGCACCCCGCAGGGGCGTGACGATCCGGTCGACCAACATCGCCGCCGCGCCGCGGTCGCCCCCGAGGACGCGCTCGGGTAGGAGGTCGATCGCCGCGACGGGCCGCGGCGCGCCGGGCCAGCCGCTCACCGCCGCCGCCCCGGACAGTGCCTCCGCCGCGCTGTCCGGGGCCTCGACCAGGGAGCCCACGGTGTGGCCGTGGACGACGGGGGCGTCCGAGGAGAACGCGTCGAGAAGGGCGGGTGGGATCGAAGCGGAGGACTCCAGCTCTCCGGAGAGGATGACGACGAGGCGGGCGCCCTGGACCACGGCCAGTGCGTGCCGGTCGGACGAGACGGCGGCCCGGTGGACGGCGGGGACCGAGGCGAGACCCAGGTCCTCCCTCGGGGTCCCGATGATGACCGTGGCCGCGGTTGTCGGGTCCCAGTTCAGTGCGGAGGCACCGGAGATGAGGTCCGCGTGCCGGTCCCCGCGGACCACGGCGTCGACGATCATCGCCTCCATGCGCGTGTCCCACGCGCCGCGGTTCTCCGCCGCCGCGGCGTACACGGAGGCCGCGGTGAACCCCAGCTCGCGGCCGAACTTCAGAACGGCCGCGATCATCAGGCCGCGCTGTCGCTCGTTGTGGGTGATCCGGGGCATCACCAGCTCGAAGTACTCGAGGGTCGAGCGCACCAGCTGCACCGTCTGCTGCAGGGTGAGCCCCTGACCGACGCCCTTGGGCAACAGCTTGAAGCCGGCGATGGTGTCGGTGTGCGGCGCCTCGGGGTTGCGCACCCAGGTGACGAAGTCACGGACCGCGCTCTGGATGATCAGCTGGATCTCCGCGCGCTGGTCCGCCGACAGCTCGGCGAAGAACGGCAGCTCCTGCTCCAGGGCGCGAACCGCCTCGGTGGACAGAGTCCCCGAGTACCGCGTGATGCGCTTGAGGAGCGCGTCGGAGACCGGCCTGTCGTCCGGCGGCGTGGACGACCGCCGCCGGACGCGCTCCGGCTCCCTCTCCCCGGTGGCGGGGTCGGACGTCTCGGTCACGCCACTCCGGGATCCGTCGTCGGCTCGGGGGCGGCCATGACGTCGTCGATCCGGTACTGACGCGCGGCCTCGAGGAGGGTGACCTTCTCGATGGCGCCCTCGCGGACGAGCCCCGCCAGCACGGCGACGACGATCGACTCGGCGTCGGTGTTGAAGAAGCGACGCGCGGCCGGGCGGGTGTCGGAGAACCCGAAACCGTCGCAACCCAGGACCGTGAAGTCTCCAGGGACCCAGGCGCGGATCTGGTCCGGCACAGCCTTCTGGAAGTCGCTCACCGCGACCTTGGGCCCGTCGGCCTCGGCCAGCGCCGCCGCTACGAACGGGGTGCGCGGCTGCTGGTCCGGGTGGCGCAGGGCGTGGCGCTCACACTCGAATCCGTCGCGGGCCAGCTCGGTCCAGGAGGTCGCGGACCACAGGTCGGCCGCGACGTCCCACTCCTCGGCGAGCATCTTCTGTGCCTCGACGGCGGCGTACATGGCCACACCCGAGGCCAGGATGGACGCCTTGTGGGTGCCGGACCCGGCCGCGCGGAAGCGGTACAGGCCCCGCAGCAGGGCGTCGACGTCGAGGTCCTCGGGCTCGGCCGGCTGCGGAACGGGCTCGTTGTACAGGGTGATGTAGTAGGAGACATTGCGGTCGATGCCGTCGGTCTCCGTCTCGTGGGCGGAACCCGGCCCGTACATCCGCTCGACGCCGGCACGCATGATGTGCGCGACCTCGTAGGCCCAGGCGGGGTCGTAGGAGATGATGCCCGGGTTGGTCGCCGCCAGCAGCGGGGAGTGTCCGTCCATGTGCTGGAGGCCCTCGCCGGTGAGGGTCGTGCGGCCGGCGGTCGCGCCGAGTAGGAATCCCCGAGCGAGCTGATCGGCGGCGGCCCAGATCCCGTCGCCGGTCCGCTGGAAGCCGAACATCGAGTAGAAGATGTACAGCGGGATCATCGGTTCGCCGTGGGTGGCGTACGCGGTTCCGGCGGCCGTGAACTCGGCCACCGAACCGGCCTCGCTGATGCCCTCGTGCATGATCTGGCCGTTCTTGGCCTCCTTGTAGCTCAGCATGAGCTCGTGGTCGACCGAGGTGTAGTTCTGGCCGTGCGGGTTGTAGATCTTCAGCGTCGGGAACCACGAGTCCATACCGAAGGTGCGGGCCTCGTCCGGGATGATGGGCACGAAACGGTCGCGCAGCGACTCGTCGCGCATGAGTTCCCTGGCGGTTCGCACGAGGGCCATCGTCGTGGCCACGGCCTGCTTGCCCGAGCCCTTGCGGAGCGACTTCAGGGCGTCGACGTCGGGCACGTTCAACGGGGTGAAGGTCTGTCGCCGTTCGGGCACGTGCCCGCCCAGCGCGGCACGGCGGTCCAGCATGTACCGGATCTCCGGGGAGTTCGGCCCCGGGTTGTAGTAGGGCGGCAGGGTGGGATCGGCCTCGAGCTCCTCGTCGGTGATGGGGATCTGCTGCTTGTCGCGGAACAGCTTGAGGTCGTCGAGCGTCAGCTTCTTCATCTGGTGGGTCGCGTTGCGCCCCTCGAAGTTCTGGCCCAGCCCGAAGCCCTTGATGGTGTGGGCCAGGATCACGGTCGGCTGACCGGTGTGCTCGAGCGCGGCCTTGTACGCGGCGTGGATCTTACGGTAGTCGTGCCCGCCCCGGCGCAGGTTCCAGATCTCCTCGTCCGTCATGTCCTCGACCAGCTTGGCAGTGCGGGGGTCGCGGCCGAAGAAGTGCTCGCGGACGTAGGCGCCGTCGTTGGCCCTGAACGTCTGGTAGTCGCCGTCCGAGACGGAGTTCATCAGAGCGACGAGCGCGCCCTCGGTGTCCTTCTCGAAGAGCGCGTCCCACTCGCGGCCCCAGACGACCTTGATGACGTTCCAGCCGGCGCCGTTGAAGTAGGACTCGAGCTCCTGGACGATCTGGCCGTTGCCGCGGACGGGCCCGTCGAGCCGCTGAAGGTTGCAGTTGATGACGAATGTGAGGTTGTCGAGCGCGTCGTTGGCCGCGATCTGCAGCGCGCCGCGCGACTCGACCTCGTCCATCTCACCGTCGCCGAGGAACGCCCAGACGTGCTGCTGGGAGGTGTCCTTGATGCCGCGGTTGTGCAGGTAGCGGTTGAACCGCGCCTGGTAGATGGCGTTGATGGGCCCGAGACCCATCGATACCGTCGGGAACTCCCAGAACTCGGGCATCGAGCGGGGATGGGGGTAGGAGGGTAGGGACCGCCCCGGGTGGCTCTTCTCCTGCCGGAAGCCGTCGAGGTCGTGCTCGCGGAGCCGACCCTCGAGGTACGCGCGGGCGTACATGCCGGGGGAGGCGTGGCCCTGGAAGAAGATGTGGTCACCGCCGCCGGGATGGTCCTTGCCGCGGAAGAAGTGGTTGTAGCCCACTTCGTAGAGCGGCGCCGCGCCCGCGTAGGTCGAGATGTGCCCGCCCACGCCGATGCCGGGACGCTGGGCGCGGTGGACCATGATGGCGGCGTTCCAGCGGATCCACCGGCGGTAGGTCCGCTCCACCGCCTCGTCGCCCGGGAACTCCGGCTCGAGGCTCGTGGGGATCGTGTTGACGTAGTCCGTGGAGGTGAGCGCCGGGAGCGGCACGCGTTGTTTCGAGGCACGTTCGAGCAGCCGAAGCATCAGGTAACGAGCCCGCTCGGGCCCGGCCTCGGCGAGCAGACCGTCGAGCGAATCCATCCACTCCTGGGTCTCCTCGGGATCGGAGTCCGCCAGGTAGGACGCGACGCCCTCGCGGAGGACCGGAACGTTGGTGGGTGCGGAACCGTTCCTGGGGCCTGCGTTCTCGGTCATGCTTCTCGTCCTCACTTCTGCGATTCGTACCGTGGCGGCCCGGTGGGGCCACCACTCGTCGTGGTACAGCGTCGGGCCCGCGCCGCGGTCCACGGGTGTGTGGCGGACCGCGTCGGGCTCGGACCGGGCCACCGTCGGCCCGTCGTTTCCGATTGTGCCCCAAAGCGTGACCCGCGACACCGTCGCGGGATGCCGCGTGCCGGTAAATGGGCGGTAGTCGTTTCCCCGGTGCCTGACCACGGGTAGTGTTCCTGGTCAGCGAAAGTCCTCTAGGGACTACTCGGAACAGAGGGAGGAACACCACGGTGGTCGCCGCGGCGAACCAGCAGGACGGAGCGGACCAGGTAGCTGGTCAGCTCGATCTGACGGAGGGCATGCTCGTTCAGGAGGTCGGATGGGATTCCGACTGCGACGAGTCGATCAGCGAGGCCGTCGAGGACGCCGTCGGATCGGAGCTGCTGGAGGAGGACACCGATGAGGTGGTCGACGCGGTGTTGCTCTGGTGGAGGGACGGCGACGGGGACCTCGTCGATCGGCTGATGGACGTCGTCACGCCGCTCGCGGACGAGGGATCCGTCTGGGTCCTCACCCCCAAAACGGGGCGGGACGGGCACGTGGAGCCCGCCGTCATCGCGGAGTCCGCCCAGACGGCGGGAATGCTCCAGACCCGGACGGCGGCTATCGGGGACTGGGTCGGGAGTCGGCTCGCGCTCCGTAAGAACAGCATGCCGCGAAAGTAGGGCAGGGATGCCGGGAGCTCCGTGCCCGCCCCGCGGGGCGTCGCGGCCCACGGTGGGATAATCTGAGCCGCACCGGCGCCCGTGAGGCGCCGGTGCACGCGCGCGTAGCTCAGCGGTTAGAGCTCTGGTCTTACACACCAGCGGTCGGGGGTTCGATTCCCTCCGCGCGCACCCCATGGACACCTCTCGCGCCTGCGGCATCGCCCTCGGATTCCTCGTCGACGCGGCGCTGGCCGACCCCTCGAGGCGGCACCCGGTGGCCGGTTTCGGCGCAGTGGCCTCGCGTGTGGAGGGACTGCTCGACCCGCCCGTTGACGCCGGTGACGCCCACGGGGCCGTCGGCGCCCCCGACACGACAGCGGCCCGCGTCGCCGTTCGCGCCCGCGGTGTCGTCTTCACCGTCGTCCTCGTCGGCGGGGTGACGGCCGCCGTACGCGGTCTCGACTCGGCCGTGGCCGCCAGGCCCGCCCTGCGTGTGGCGACCACGGCGGCCACGGTGTGGGCCTGCCTCGGCGGGACCTCCCTCCTCCGGATCGCCCGTCGCCAGGCGGAGTTGCTCGACCGGTCCGACGTCGACGGGTCGCGGCGGCTGCTCCCGTGGTTGTGCGGCCGCGAGCCCGGGGCTCTCGACGCCGGCCAACTCGCACGGGCGGTGGTCGAATCGGTCGCGGAGAACACCTCCGACGCCGCGGTGGCCACGCTGTTCTGGGCCGGTGTCGCGGGCCCCGCCGGGGCGGCGGCCCACCGTGCGGCCAACACGCTCGACGCGATGGTCGGGCACCGCTCACCGCGCTACGTCGACTTCGGTTGGGCGTCGGCTCGGCTCGATGACGTGCTCGGGTGGCCGGCCGCCCGGTTCGCGGGCCTGCTGACCGCGGCCGTAGCCCCGGTCGTGGGCGGGCGGCCCGCGGAGGCGATCCGGATCTGGCGTCGGGACGCGTCGTCCCATCCGAGTCCCAACGCCGGCGTGGCGGAGGCGTCGTGCGCGGGAGCGCTCGGCGTCCGGCTCGGCGGGCCCACCCCGTACCCGTACGGGACGGAGCAGCGGCCCCGCCTCGGTGACGGCCCCGCGCCGAGCCCCGTCGACATCCGGCGGGCCGTCCGGCTCATGCGGGCGGTGCAGATCGGGGCCGCGGCGGCCGCCGTGTGCGCTGCCGCCGCGGGCGCGCGCGGCCACCGATCCGGGGCCCGCGGGTCAACTGACTGAGCCGGGCGCCGCGGGTCAGTCTCCCGGTGCCAGCAAGACGAGGGCGCCCGAGACGGTCTGGGCCGGTCCGGCCAGCGGGACGCGACGGGGCCGGGTGTCGCGAGCGGGTTCCGGCGAGCGCACGGGGCCGCGGCCCCAGGACCACAGCGCGCCGGCGCCGTCGATCCCGTAGGGGGACGATTCGCTCGCCCCGACCCACCGCAGGGGCGGCAGCCCCGGCACCGGCCGCGGGGAGGAGAGGACGGTGTCGTCGGTCGTGCCGTCGCCGAGGATCCCCGTGACGGTGCGTCCCCAGGTCCAGACGGTGCCGGCCGAATCGAGGGCCAGCGCGAAGTGCTGGCCGCCGGCCACCTGCACGACACCGGCGTCACCGAAGCCGTCCACGCGGACGGGCCGGTTGGTCTGCCCGCCGCGCGGTTCCACGCCCAGCAGGCCGTGGACGTTGTTGCCCCACGCGCACACCTCGCCCGTCGCGGTGGCGATCACCGCGGCCCCGCTCGCGTCGGCCACACTGACCGCCCCGGGGACGTCGCGGATCCGGCGGACCGTGGTCCCGGGCGGTTCACCGAGGATCTCGGTGAGGTTGACGCCCCAGCCCAGGACACCACCGTCCGAGCGGAGGGCGAGGGCGCTGAGGGAGCCGGCGGCGACGGAGACCACCTCGTCGACGCCCTGCACCGCGGCCGGGGTCGTGCGGACCGGGGAGTCGCCCCGGAGAGCGCCGGAGGCGATGAACGAGTCGCCCCAGCCGGACACCGTGCCGTCCGCGTGGGTGACGAGGAACGCCGACCCCACGGCGGCGACCGAGATCGCGTCCGAGATCCCGGACACACGGCGCGGCAACAGGGTCTGCCCGGCGCCGCCGGCCGTCCCGGCGAGGAGGCCGTCGTGGTCGACGCCCACCACGGAGACGGTCCCGCCGGCGTGCACGGCGGCCAGGGTGGTGCCGGCGTCGGCGACCGAGACGACGTCGTCCCACCCGGGGACCGGGCCCATGGGCAGGCCGCTCCGGATCACCTGACCGATGAGGTGGGCCTGTCCGGGCTCGTGGCGGGGGGCGGTGGGGAAAGCGGTGGAGTCCGAGCAGGCGGACGCGAAGAGGACGGCGCGGTCGGCGGGGCTGCACGCGGTCGTCCCGCCCAGCGCGAGGCAGACGGCGGTGGTCACGGTGACGGCGCGCCGCGGGATTCGCATCCCCGGATTCTGCTGGGGCGAGGGGCGCTTGTCGAGCGGTTCGTCAGCTCCGCAGGCGGTCGGCGCGGCGGAACGCGCGCCGCTGTTCGGCGGCGTCGCGGTCGCCGTAACGCGCGCGCATCGCGCGTTCGCGGGCCGAGACCTCGTCGTCGGCCCGGGCCTCGTCGTCCGCGGCCGACACTCCGACGCCGCTCCTCGGGGCCGGGCCGTCACCCCCGTCGACGCCGGAGCCGGCGTAGCCGGCGTCGCCGTCCGGGCCACCGCCCGACGCGGCATCACCGGCGTCCGCCGTGCGGTCGGCGAGCCCGGCGTCGTCGTCGCGGCGCCGCGCGCGGATCTCGGCCCATGCGAAGTAGATGAGGGCGGCCGGGGCGAGGACGCCGAAGGCGAGCCACTGAAGGCCGTAGGACAGGTGGGGCCCGTTCTCGATGCCCGGGATCGGCGCGGGGGTGAGCGAGCCGGGCTGGTCGCCGGTCAGCTGCAGGTACCCGGCGGGCCGGAGGTCGTGCCCGAGGGTGTCGCCGATGACGGCCGGGTCGACGACGCGGACCGCGGGACGGCCGTCGAGCTCGACGGGATCGGCCTGGCCGGGTTCGGCGACGCGCACGCGGGCGGTGATCCCGACCTCGCCGGCGGGCGCCGCGGGGTAGTCGGGGACGGCGTTGTTCTCTCCCACCTGCACGTAGCCGCGGTTGACGAGGAGATCCGGCCCGTCGACGGGGTCGAATACGGTCAGGACGTGGTAGACCAGCTCGCCGTCGACCGACCGGAGCCGCAGCAGGGCCTCGGAGTCCGGCTCCCACCGGCCGTCGAGGGTCACGAGCCGCCACTCGCGTTCGGCGTAGTCCTGCGGGCCGCGCACGACTTCGTCGAGCGGGGCGGGCTCGGCCTCGACGGACTCGACCAGCCGGGCGTTGCGGGCCTCGAGGTCATCGCTCTTGCCGAGCTGCCACGGGGCGAGGAACGCGAAGCACGCCCAGGCGAACAGGATCGCGGCGAGAACCCCGATCACCCACCCGGGGGTCAGGAAGCGCCGCAGGATCCGCATGCTCCCAGGATATCGGTCGGGCGGGGCGGGGCACCGCCGCGGTGGTGGCGGCTACCCCAGCAGCTCGCGCACCTCGGCGACCAGACCGGGCAGGGCGCGCGAGATCTGCATGCGCGTACGCGTGAAACCGCTGTCGTCGCCGTAGTAGGGGTCGGCCACGTCCGCACCGTCGGCCCCGGGTTCGTACGCGCGCAACAGGCGGACCCGGTCGGGGTCGACGTCCGCGCGCAGGAGGTGGTCGCGGTGGCCGCTGTCGAGCGCCACGAGCAGGTCGGCGTCGTGGTCGTCGTCGGACAGCTGCGCGGCCACGTGCGCGGTGTCGTAGCCGTGGGCCGCGAGCTCGGACGCCGCGCGCGGGTCCATGCCGTGGCCGACGTGCCAGTCGCCGGTGCCGACGCTGGAGATCCTCACCCGGTCGCCGAGCCCGGCCTGTTCGAATTCGTGCCGCGCCATGACCTCGGCCATGGGGGAGCGGCAGATGTTGCCCGTGCAGACGAACACCACTCGTACCGTTCGGTCACCAGCCACGGATGATCTCCTCCAGTGCTGCGGTGTCGACGGCCGACCAGCGGGCCCTGTCCCACTCCTCGGGCCGGCCGTAGCCCCAGCGCACGATGGCGGTGGGGATGCCGTACCGGGCGGCGCCGTCGATGTCGTGTTCGCGGTCGCCGATCATCAGCACCCCGTCCGTGCCGCCGTCGGCGTCGGGCACGGGCTCGACACCCATCGCGGCGAGGGAGTGCGCGACGACGTCGGCCTTGGCCAGCCGCCCCACTCCGATGTCGGCGCCGCCGACGAACTCGAAGGGCGCGAGCAGGTCGAAGTGGCCGAGGATCCTGCGGGCGGCGTTCTGGTCCTTGCTGGTGGCCACGGCCATCCGGTACCCGTCCACGGCCAGGCGGTTCAGCAGCGTGTCCATGCCGGTGAAGACGGCGTTCTCGCGCCAGCCGACCTCGTCGTAGCGCTCGCGGTAGGCGTCGATCGCGCGGTCGAGGTCGGCGCCGGCCAGGCCGAGCGAGGCGAGGGTGTCGATCATGGGCGGCCCGGCGATCGAGCGGATGTCGCGGGAGACGTCCCAGCGGGCGCCCACGACGTCGAGCGCGTGGTGCAGCGATCGGGCGATGCCGTCGAGGGAGTCGGTGATGGTGCCGTCGAGGTCCACGAGGAGGATCGGGCGGTCGGTCATGCCGCCATCCTCCCAGAGGCGGGGGCGCGGGTCGGGCGGTGGCTGCCGGGCCGGGGGTGCCGGGCGGCGGCCGGGCGACGAGGCCGCCGTCCTACGCTTCCGGCATGACCGAATCGACCGGGGTCCGCGCCGACGAGCCGTCGTGGGCGGCGCTGCGTCACCACGGGGACGCCGAGCTGGTCCCCGGGGCCCTGGACTTCGCCGTCAACGTGCGCGGGTCGGGACCGCCGGCGTGGCTTCGCGACAGGTTGGCGGCGCGCCTCGCCGACCTGGGGGGATATCCCGGGGGCGACGACGACGAGGCCGCGGTCTCGGCCGTGGCCGCCCGTCACGGGGTGATGCGCGAGCGCGTCCTGCTCCTGGGCGGGGCGTCGGAGGGGTTCCACCTCCTCGCCGGCCACGCGGCCCGACACCGCCTGCGCGCCGCCGTGGTGCACCCGTCCTTCACCGAACCCGAGCTGGAGTTGCGACGGGCCGGCGTCGGAGTCGAGCGTGTCCTTCTGCCGGACCCGTTCCGTCTGGATCCGGCACTGGTCCCGGGGGACGCGGACCTCGTCGTCGTCGGTAATCCCACCAACCCCACGTCGGTGCTACACCCCCGCGCCGCCGTCGCGGCGCTGTGCCGTCCCGGGCGCGTGACCGTGGTGGACGAGGCGTTCTGCGACATGGTGGACGACGAGGCCGGGCACTCCCTCGCGGGCGCCGACCTGCCCGGCCTGGTCGTGGTGCGCTCGCTGACGAAGACTTGGGCGCTGGCCGGCTTGCGCGTGGGGTACGCGGTCGGCGACCCCGCCGTGCTGGCGGACCTCGCCGCTCACAGACCGCACTGGCCGCTGGGCACGCTCCAGCTCGAGGCGATCCGGGCGTGCGTCGGGACCGGCGCGGACGGCGAGCTCGCCCGCCTACGCATCGATGTCGCGGTGGAGCGGGAGGCGATGGTGGAGGCCCTCGCCGCCGCCCGGATCGAGGTGGCCGTGCCCCCGTCGGCGCCGTTCGTGCTGGTCCGCACCCCGCCGGGCGTCGATCCGGAGGCGTTCCGCGACGGCCTCGTGCGACGCGGCGTGGTCACCCGTCGCTGCGACACGTTCCCGGGCCTCGACGCGTCCTACCTGCGGCTGGCCGTGCGGCCGGGCACGATGGTGGACGAGCTCGTCGGCGCCTGGCACGCGGCCGCCGACGCGGCGAGGAACCGACTGGAAGGGGAGCGAGCATGACCACCGGCAGGCCCACCCTGGCCGACGTGATCGACCTGTTGGAGCGGGCGTACCCGCCGCGCCTGGCCGAGTCGTGGGACCGCGTCGGTTTGGTCGCCGGCGACCCCGCCTCCGAGGTCTCTCGCGTCGTCGTGGCGGTGGACGCCACGGACGCCGTGGTCGACCACGCCCTCGCCCAGGGCGCCGACCTACTGCTCGTCCACCACCCGCCGCTCCTGCGCGGTGTGCACTCCGTGGCCGCGGACACGCCCAAGGGACGTCTCCTGCACCGCCTCATCGCCGGGGGGTGCGCCCTGTACGCCGCACACACCAACGCCGACTCCGCGCGCCCCGGCGTCAACGACGCCCTCGCCGACGCGCTCGGCCTGACCTCCGGCGCCCCGCTCTCACCGACCGGCGACGGCACCGTCGACCGGTGGGTCGTGACCGTGCCGGACGACGATCTCGAGGACCTCCTGCACGCCGTGTTCGCGGCCGGGGCCGGACGGATGAGCGGCTACACCGAGTGCTCGTTCTCCGTGCGCGGCACCGGGCGCTTCCGGCCCGGCGACGGCACCGACCCGAGTATCGGCACCATCGGCGAGCCCGAACAGGTCTCCGAGACCCGCGTCGAGTTCGTGGCCCCGCCCGAGTTGCGCTCCGCGGTCCGGCGCGCGGTCGTGGCCGGGCACCCGTACGAGGTGCCCGCGATGGACGTCCTCGTCAACCACGCCGGACCCGGCCCCGGGCCGGAGGACACCGGGCTCGGACGGATCTGCGATCTCGACGAGCCCACCACCCTCGCCGCGTTCACCCGACTCGTCGCCGACCGCTTGCCCACCACCGAGTGGGGTGTGCGGGCCGCCGGCGATCCGGAGGCCGAGATCCGGCGCGTCGCCCTGTGCGGCGGCTCCGGTGATTCCCTGCTCGGCGCCGCCCGTGCGGCCGGCGCCGACGTCTACCTCACCGGGGATTTGCGTCACCACATCGCGGACGAGCACCTGCGCGAGGGCGGGCCGATGCTCGTCGACGCCGCCCACTGGGCGCTGGAGTTCCCGTGGTGCGCGCAGGCCGCGGCCCTGCTCGAAGAGGGCGCCGGGGTCACCGCGAGCGTGTGCGACCTGCGGACCGATCCGTGGACGGTGGCCGCCGGGGGAGCGCGCGGGCAGCGGTAGTCTTGGCTCCCATGAAGGCCGATCCCCACCACCAGCGTCGACTCGTCGACATCGCCGACCTCGACCTGCGTCTGGCCGGTCTCGCACACCGGCGAGAGCACCTGCCCGAGCAGGAGACGCTGGACGGTCTCACGGCCGAGCGCCGAGCCGCCACGGAGTCCGTCGCCCGGGCCCGGATCCACCTCGAGGACCTCGATCGCGCCCTGGCCAAGTTGCGCTCGGATCTCGACGCCGTCCGCCGTCGCCGCGCCCACGACTCCGACCTGCTGGCCTCCGGCGGCCTGTCCGAGCACCAGTCCACCGAGCTGGACTACGAGCTGCGGTCGCTGGCCCGCCGGCAGGAGGCGCTCGAGGCCGAACTCGGCGAGCTCAGCGAACGCCACGAGGCCATGCAGGCCGACGTCCGCCACTCAGGGGCGGTCGTCACCGACCTCGACGCGCGCATCGGCATGGCGCGGACACTGCGTGACACCGCGCTGGCCGAGCTCGAGGACGCCGTGACGGCCACAACGGCGGAGCGGGCGCGCGAGGCCGAGGGGATCCCCGAGGATCTCCTCGCCCTCTACTCCCGGAGCGCCGAGAACGCCGGGGTCGGGGCGGCGATCCTCAACGGGGGCCGGTGCTCGGCGTGTGCGATGGACCTGGACCGCAGCACCGTGGCCGCGTTCCGCTCCGCGCCGGCCGACGATGTGCTCACCTGCCCCGAATGCGGTGTGATCGTCGTCCGTACCGGCAACCAGTGAGCACGGGTTCCGGCTGGACCGGTGCCACCGGCAGGCCCACCCGCATCGTGTTGGCCCGGCACGGCCAGACCGCCCTCTCGGTCGACCGGCGCTACTCCGGCCAGGGCGACCCCGAGCTCACCGACCTCGGCCTGGCCCAGGCCGAACGCACCGCCCGCCGCCTCGCCTCGTTGCCCGGCCTGAGCGCCGTGGTGTCCTCGCCGCTGCGGCGGTGTCTGGGCACCGCCGAGCGCGTCGCCGAGGCCGCCGGCGTGCCGCTCATCGTGGACGACGACCTCATTGAGACCGACTTCGGCCGGTGGGAGGGGCTGACCTTTCGCGAGGCCGCCGAGCAGGACCCCGACACACATTCCCGCTGGCTCGGCGACACTTCTGTCCCGCCGCCGGGGGGCGAGAGCTTCGAGGTGGTGCGAGAGCGCGTCGAGCGGGGCCTGCGTCGCATCGTCGCCGAGCGTCCCGGGCAGGTGGTCGCGGTGGTCAGCCACGTCACCCCCATCAAGCTGGCCATCCGCGCCGGGCTCGGCGCCGGCGACGAGCTCCTGTTCCGCCTGCACCTGGACCTGGCCTCGGTCTCCGATGTGCGCTTCTACTCCGACGGGCCCACGTCGGTCCACCTGGTCAACGACACCTCGCACCTCGGCTGACGCGGCACCTCGCCCCGCGGCCGGCACCTCGCCCCTCGGCTGACGCGGCACCTCGCCCCGCGGCCGGCGCGCGCCGGGGACTAGACTGGGGCGGCGAACGAGTCGGCCGGACGGCCGCGGACAGGGGAACCGGCGCCCACGCGTGGCCAGGCCCCGGCCCGAGGAAAGTCCGGACTCCACAGAGCAGGGCGGTTGCTAACGGCAACCCGGGGCGACCCGCGGGACAGTGCCACAGAAAACAGACCGCCGCGCCCACGCCGGCGCGGTAAGGGTGAAACGGTGCGGTAAGAGCGCACCAGCACCCCGGGTGACCGGGGTGGCTCGGTAAACCCCGCCCGGAGCAAGGTCGAAGGTCGCACCGTCCGCGGTGCGACTGCGCGGATGGACGTGCGGTGACGCACGGGGAGGGCTGCTCGCCCGAGTCCGCGGGTGGACCGCTCGAGGTACCCGGTGACGGTGTGCCCAGATGGATGGTCGTCGCCCGCCGCACGCGGTGGGCACAGGATCCGGCTTACAGGCCGACTCGTTCGCCCCGCCCCGCGCCCCGCCAGTTCGGCACAGGACCGGTAGTGCGACCAGAGAGCCCGCGAGTACAGAGTGGCAGCGCGACGGCCCCGAGATGCGCTGTCCCTTCGCCCTACGCTGGCCGCTTGCTCGAACATCGCCCGGTTGTGATGGCGAAATGGACCATTCTCCCATCACAAGCCAAAGAGCCAGCGCATCCGGAGGAGGACGCGCTGGCACTCTGTCCAATCGCGCGTCACAGGTCGTCACGCCGCACGTCGACGGGCCGCCGCTAGTAGGGTCGTGGGTGCTAGCCCAGCCCGTCGATCCGAGGAGGTCCGCCATGTCGGAAGAGCAGTGGTACTACGACATCGCCACAGGTCAGGCGCTGCAGGGCAAGGTGACCAACTGGGACAACCGGATGGGCCCGTACGCCACGCGAGCCGAGGCGGAGGCGGCGCTGGCCAAGGCCAGGGCGCGCAACGAGGCGTGGGACGCCGAGGACGAGAAGGACTGATCCGACTCGGCGAGGCCGCCGCGCGTTACGGGGACTCATCGGCGCGCGCGTCGACCGCGCGACCGGCGCTATTTTCTGCCGCCCTTCTTCTTGCCCTTCTTGGCTTTCTCGTCCTTCTTCCGACGCTTGCGCGCCGCGCGCCGTGACTCCGACAACTCGCGGTAGGCGGCCGTGACCGCCGCGGCGTCGCTCTCGAACCCGTCGAGGGCTCGCTCGGAGAAGCCGCGCTCGCGCTCGAACAGCACCCCGAACCCGAACGTCGACTCGCCGGCGATCTCGGCGCGGCGGGCGATGCGGCGGAGCCACCGCCGGGTCGTGACGCTGTCCTGCACATCCCCGAGCACGGTGTGCAGGCGCTGACAGGCGTCGCGCAAGGGTGCCACGGTGAGCCCGTCCGTCCCGGGCAGGGCGTTGACGTTGCGGCGCAGGGCCTTGGCGCGCTTGCGCACGACGTGGGTGAGTTCCTCCCGCTCGGCCAGCGTGAGGTCGAGTTCCGCGAGGTCGCGCTCGGTGCGGGTGCGGACCTTGGTGAACTTCTTGAACTGGCGGTCGACGCCACTCAGCATCAGTTCCCCGGCCTCGCGGCGCTTCTTCTTGCCGCCCTTCGCCGTGGTTCCGCCGGCGACGCGGGCCAGTTCGTGGAGCCGGTCGACCAGGTCGAGGTACCGGTCGGAGAGCAGAGCCGAAGTGACCCGTTCACCCGCGCGCCGGGCCTCCGCGTCGAGTTCCACCCGCAATCGCTGACGGATCTGCGGGCTGACCACGTCCTCGGGGTATCCGGCGGCCAGGTCCCCGAGGCGCTCGTCGACCACCTGGATGTCGCGGAGTCTGCCCAGAACGGCGGCGAGGACCTTGAGCTCGGCGAGCAGCCCGGGCAGGTCGAGATCGGTGTCGGCGGCGTCGGCCTCGAGCTCCGCGGCGTAGGTGCTGATGGTGCTGCGCAGCCCGCGGACCGCGACGCGCATCTGGTGGACGCCCACCATGGTGGTGCGCCGGGCGGCCGGATCGTGGTCGAGCAGCGTGCCCAGGTCGCGTGCCAGGGCGTCGCGGACGGGGGAGACGCCCTCGTCACCGGCGTCCGGGAGGGGTCCGATCGCGCGGGCGAGTTTGGAGGACGACGACGAGGTGGTGGCCCCGGCGTCCGTGCACGCGGCGGCGACGGCCGCGAGATGGGCGTGTGCGTCGGGTCGCGCCGGATCGACGATCTCGGCTTCCCACTCCCGCCACGTGGCCGCGGACCCGCCGTTCACGAAGGCCTCGGTGGAGACGTGATCGTCGCAGAACTCGATCACCGCGGCGCCGTGGTCGTCCCGCAGCGTGTGGACCCGCCGGAGGTTGTCGATCCGGGCGACGGGCGCCAGTGGACGGCGACGGACCAGCCCGGCGACCGCGGAGAGGAACTCGTCCGGGACCTCGTCGCCGAGAGGGGCCTGCAGTTCGACACGGCCGGCGTGGGCGGGCAGCTTGAGGTGCCACCCTTCGTCGTCCCCGCCGGTGCGGCGGCGCAGCGTCACCTTGTGCCGGGTGAGCGAGAGATCATCCGTGTCGTAGTAGACGGCGGAGAGCTCGTACTCATCCGGACCGTCGACGACGAGCGGCGCGAACGCGTCGGCGGAGGGCGCCGGGATGTCGTCGTCGACCTCGAACTTGCTCTCGACCTCGACGGTCTCGTTGATCGTCATGGACCGGTTGTACCAGCCGTCGGTGAACACCGTGCCACCGCGCTACACCCCTACCAGGACTTACTTGCGGGTAAGATCGGGAGCGTCGCAGATCACACACTCGTCGTAGGGAGAAACTGTGGATCAGCCGAACGTGGTCGACGTCCTCGTCGTGGGGGCCGGGTTCTCCGGCCTCGGCACGGCGATCCGGCTCACGCAGGAGGGGTTCGACGACCTCGTGGTCCTCGAACGCGGCCACGACGTCGGCGGGACGTGGCGCGACAACAGCTACCCGGGCGCGGCGTGCGACGTCCCGTCCCACCTCTACTCCTACTCGTTCGCACTCAACCCCGACTGGTCCCGGGCGTTCTCCCCGCAGGGGGAGATCTACGACTACATCCGTAGGGTCACCGCCGAGACCGGGGTCCGCGAGAAGATCCGCTTCGGGGTCGACGTCACCTCCGTTGAGTACGACGCCGACCGCGGCCGCTGGTCGGTGTCCACGAGCGCGGGGGAGTACGACGCCCGCGTGGTCGTCCTGGGCGTCGGGGCCCTGTGCGAGCCGAGGCGGCCGGAGATCGACGGCATCGAGGACTTCGCGGGCGACGTCTTCCACACCGCCCGATGGGACCACTCGGTCCCGCTGGCCGATCGCCGCGTGGCGGTGATCGGGACCGGGGCGTCAGCCATCCAGGTGGTCCCGTCCATCGCGCCGACGGTGGGTCACCTCGACGTCTACCAGCGCACCGCGCCCTGGGTCTTTCCCCGCATGGACCGTCCCTACCCGCGCCTCGAGCGGTCGCTGTACCGCCGCGTGCCCGGCCTGCAGAAGGCCGTCCGGGCCCTGCAGTACGCCAGCCGTGAGTTCCAGGTGGTGGGGCTGACCCGCACCCGCGCCGCGTTGGCGCCGATCAAGGCGCTCGGCCGCGCGCACCTCGCGATGCAGGTCCGCGACCGGGCCCTGCGGGAGAAGGTCACCCCGAACTTCGAGATCGGCTGCAAACGAATCCTGCTGTCCAACACCTGGTATCCCGCGCTCGGCCGGGACAACGTCGACCTCGTGACCGAGCCGATAGCCCGGGTCACCGGGAGCGGGATCGTCACCGCCGACGGCGTCGAGCATCCCGCCGACGTGCTGGTCGTGGCCACCGGATTCCACGTCACCGACTCGCCGTTCTTCGAGCGCGTTCGCGGCACCGACGGCCGGACCCTCGCGCAGAAGTGGCGCAGCGAGGGCATGCAGGCCTACAAGGGCACCACGGTGGCCGGCTACCCGAACCTGTTCGTCCTGGTCGGCCCGGCCACGGGCCTCGGGCACTCGTCGATGATCTACATGATCGAGTCCCAGCTGAACTACCTCGTGGACGCGCTGCGCACCATGCGGGAACACGACCTGCAGACCGTCGAGGTCCGCGAGGCCGTCCAGGAGGCGTACAACCGCGAGCTGCGCGAGCACACCGGTGAGACCGTCTGGGTGACCGGCTGCCGGAGCTGGTACCTCGACGACAAGGGCAACGCCCCGGCCGTGTGGCCGGATTTCACGCTCGCCTTCCGCCGGCAGACCCGCGAGTTCGACCTGAGCGCCTACCGCCGGCAGAGCACGGCCCGGCTCGCCGCCGCGACGCCCACGGGGCAGGAGGCCCTCCGGTGAGCGCCCGCGGCGCCGGACTGTCCCGCCCCTGGCGCGCACGCGCCGACACGCGCCGCTGGCGGATGGACGGCAAGGTCGTCGTCGTCACCGGCGCCGGTTCCGGCATCGGACGCGAGCTGGCTCGCGAGGCCGCCCGACGCGGCGCGCGACTCGCCCTGAGCGACATCGAACCGGACGGCCTGGCCCGCACCGTCGAGCTGGCGCGCGGCGACGGCGCCACCGACGTGCACGCGCAGCGCCTCGACGTCACCGAACAGGCCATGGTCTCCGAGTACGCCGGACTGGTCGCCAAGCACTACGGCGTGGTCCACCTGGTGATCAACAATGCCGGGATCGCGTTCACCGGGGCGGTCGAGCAGTCCGCGTACAAGGACATCGCGCGCGTGATGGACGTCGACTACTGGGGCGTCGTACACGGCACGAAGGAGTTCCTCCCGCACCTCATCGCCTCCGGCGACGGCCACCTCGTCAACATCTCCAGCATCTTCGCGTTCCTGTCCGTGCCCACGCAGAACGCCTACAACGCGGCCAAGGCGGCGGTCCAGCAGTTCACCGAGTCGCTGCGGATGGAGATGCTCGCCGCCGGTCACCCGGTCGATGTCACCTGCGTCCACCCCGGTGGCATCAAGACCGCCGTCGCCCGTAGCGCCGGCGCGGCCGAGGGGCTCGACAGTGCCGACTTCGCGACCATCTTCGACACGAAGTTCGCCCGCACGGAGGCCTCGACCGCCGCGCGCGTCATCCTCGACGGCGTCGAGCGGCGACGACCGCGCGTACTGGTCGGGGTGGACGCGCACGTTCTCGACGCGTTGGTGAGACTGTTCCCGGCCGGCTACCAGAAGGCGACGGTCGCGGCCTCGCGGCGGTTCGGGGTGGTCTGAGCCGGCGGTCGGCGCGCCGGCGGGTCAGGGGCGGAACGCGTCCGTGGCCTCGAGCAGGTGGTGCGTCGTGCCCGGTTCGGCCATCGCGTGCCCCGCATCCGGCACGATGTGCAGCTCGGAACCCGGCCACGCCGCGTGCAGCTCCCACGCGTTGGCCACCGGGCACACGACGTCGTAGCGCCCGTGGACGATCACGCCGGGGAGGTGGGCGATGCGGCCGATCCGGTCGAGGATCGCCCGACCCCGCAGGAACGCGTCGTTGACGAAGTAATGGTTCTCGATCCGGGCGAAGGCCAGCGCGAACCGGTCCGGATCCCCGGCCTTGCCGACCGTGCGGGGCAGCAGGGTCGACGTGGAGGTCTCCCACATCGTCCACGCCCGGGCGGCCTCCAGCTCGAGCCGCGTATCGCCGCAGTGCAGGAGGCGGTGATAGGCCGCGACGTGGTCATAACCGGGCCCGTGGACGGCCTCGGCGCCGTCGGCGGCGACGAGCGGCGCGAGGTAGCCCTCCCACACGTCGGGGAACAGGTGCGCGGCACCGCCCCGGTAGAACCAGTCGATCTCGCCGGGGCGGCACAGGAAGATCCCGCGCAGCACCAGGCCGCGGACCCGGTCGGGGTGCTCCTGGGCGTACGCCAGTGCGAGCGTCGAGCCCCACGAACCGCCGAACACCAGCCAGCGGTCGACGCCCAGCGCCTCACGCAGCCGCTCGAGGTCGGCCACCAGGTGCCACGTCGTGTTGATGGACAGGTCCGCGCCGTCGGCCACGTGCGGTGTGCTGCGCCCGCACCCGCGCTGGTCCACCAGGATGATCCGGTAGACGGCCGGGTCGAACATGCGGCGGTGCGCGGGGTCGGTGCCCCCGCCCGGCCCGCCGTGGACGAAGAGCACGGGAGCGCCGTCCGGGTTGCCGGAGCATTCCCAGTACAGACGCTGCCCGTCGCCCACGTCGAGCATGCCGGTCTCGTACGGTTCGATCTCCGGGTACGGGGCGCGGCGGGCACCACTCCGGGCGGTGCCGATCGCGGGGGCTCCCACGATCAGAAGGAGTGCTCGGCGCCGGGGAAGGCCCGCGAACGGACCTCCGTGCCGTACTCGCGGGCGGCCTCGCGCAGCGTGTCGGCCAGTTCGGTGTACCGCTTGACGAACTTGGCGGTCCGACCGGTGCTGTGGCCGGCCATGTCCTGCCAGACGAGGACCTGGGCGTCGCAGCCGTTACCGGCGCCGATCCCCACGGTCGGGATCTCCAGCTCCGCGGTGACCTCGCGGGCCAGGTCGGCGGGCACCATCTCCATGACCACGGAGAACGCGCCGGCCTCCTGGACGGCGCGGGCGTCGGCGCGCAGCTGCTCGGCGGCGTCCCCTCGGCCCTGGACGCGGAACCCGCCGAGCCCGTTGACGGACTGCGGGGTGAAGCCGATGTGGGCCATCACGGGGATGCCGGCGTCGACGATCGCGCGGATCTGCGGGGCCATCCGCACGCCGCCCTCGAGCTTGACCGCCTGCGCACCGCCTTCCTTGAGCATGCGGGTCGCCGCGGCCACGGCCTGGGTGGGCGAGGCCTCGTAGCTGCCGAACACCAGGTCCGCCACGACCAGCGCCTTGGGCGCGCCCCGGGTGACGGCACGGACGAGCGGGATCAGCTCGTCCTCTGTCACCGGAACGGTCGTGTCGTAGCCGTAGACCACGTTGGCCGCGGAGTCGCCCACCAGCAGGACGGGGATCCCCGCCTCCTGGAACAGACGTGCGGAGACGAAGTCGTAGGCGGTGAGCATCGGCCACGGCTCGCCGGCGGCCTTGAGCTCCGCGAGGTGGTGCAGGCGCGTGACCCGCGTCAGGCCCTCCTGCCCGCCGGAGCCGGGCGACGTCCGCCGCGGGGCGTCGCCGGAGCCGTAGACCGGGGTGTCGGGGGTGTCGCTCATGAGGTGTGTGGCCTTCCTTCGATGCCTCGAGGCCGGCCGGGGGCCGGTCCCCGGGTGGGACAGGGGGCGGTGACATCTCGGGCGGCGGCCGCCGCGCGGTGTCGCGGTCGAGTCTGCCACGACCCGTCGCCGGGGGTCGGCCCGCGTCGGACCGAGGGGATGACTCACGCCCGCCCCACGGCAGGCACTAGGTTGGAGGCATGAACCGCCAGCAGGAGTACGTTCTCAGGACCCTCGAGGAACGCGACATCCGGTTCGTCCGGCTCTGGTTCACGGACGTGCTCGGCACCTTGAAATCCGTGGCCGTGGCGCCGGCCGAGCTCGAGGGGGCCTTCGGCGAGGGCATCGGCTTCGACGGCTCCGCGATCGAGGGGTTCTCCCGCGTGTCCGAGGCGGACACGGTCGCCAAGCCCGACCCGTCGACCTTCCAGGTCCTGCCGTGGGCGCACGCGGACGGCGGCCAGCACTCGGCGCGCATCTTCTGCGACATCTACAACCCGGACGGCACCCCGAGCTGGGCCGACCCGCGCTACGTGCTGCGGCGCCAGCTCAACAAGGCCGCCGACCTCGGGTTCTCCTGCTACGTGCACCCGGAGATCGAGTTCTTCCTGTTCAAGGACCTCGACACCAACGGTGCCGAGCCGGTGCCCACGGACAACGGCGGCTACTTCGACCAGGCCGTGCACGACACCGCCCCGCATTTCCGGCGGCACGCGATCGAGGCGCTCGAGGCCATGGGCATCTCGGTGGAGTTCTCCCATCACGAGGGCGCGCCGGGTCAGCAAGAGATCGACCTGCGCTACGCGGACGCCCTGAGCATGGCGGACAACATCATGACGTTCCGCTACATCGTCAAGGAGGTGGCCATGAACAACGGGGTGTGGGCGTCGTTCATGCCCAAGCCCCTGCGCGATCACCCCGGTTCGGCCATGCACACCCACATGAGCCTGTTCGAGGGCGACTCCAACGCGTTCCACGACCCGGACGACGAGTACCAGCTGTCGGGTACCGCGAAGTCGTTCGTCGCGGGCCTCCTCACTCACGCCCCCGAGTTCTCGGCCGTGACCAACCAGTGGGTCAACTCCTACAAGCGGCTCATCGGTGGCGGCGAGGCTCCCACGGCAGCCACGTGGGGCCGGGCCAACCGCTCGGCGCTGGTGCGGGTGCCCATGTACACGCCCAACAAGGCGTCCTCCCGCCGCATCGAGGTCCGCAGCCCCGACTCTGCGTGCAACCCGTACCTGGCGTTCGCGGTGATGTTCGCCGCCGGCATCAAGGGCGTCCAGGAGGGCTACGAGTTGCCGCCGGAGTCCGAGGATGACGTGTGGACCATGAGCCGCCGCGAGCGCCGCGCGATGGGCTACACCGACCTGCCGGGAAGCCTTGAGCAGGCGCTGGACGCGATGGAGGAGTCGGAGTTGGTCGCCGAGGCGCTCGGCGAGCACGTCTTCGAGTTCTTCCTGCGGAACAAGCGGCGTGAGTGGCGCGAGTACCGGACCGACGTGACCCCGTACGAACTGCGCAACTACCTCAACCTGTGACCGGCGGCGGCATCGTGAGCAGGGACTCGTCCCGCCCGAGACTGCCGAGCCCCGGGCGGCTCGGCCTGCTCGACGACCGTGCCGCCGACTGGCTCGACTATCTGGGGTGGAACGACGACGACGCGGTGCCGGTGCTGTGGGCGCTGTCCCGGGCACCGGACCCGGACCTGGCGCTGGGTGCTCTCGTGCGGTTGCGCGAGTCGCTCGTCGCGGCGGGCGACGGGGCCGCCGCCGACGGGTCGGGCGCGGGCGCCTTGGACTCCGCCCTGCTGTCGGATACCCGCCTGCGCGCACGGTTGTTCGGCCTGCTGGGTTCGTCGAGCGCGCTGGGGGATCACCTCGTCGCCGAGCCGACCCGCTGGACCCTCCTGCGCGCCGAACTGCCGTCGCCGCAGGAGGTCGCGTCCGCCATGCTCGGTGCGGTCGAGGCCGTGCCCGAGGAACCCGTGGAGGGCGCGCCCGAGCCGACCCAACGCGACGACCTGTGTGCGGTGGGTACGTACCGCGCCGGGATCACCGGTGGCGCGGCCGTGAAGGTGCTGCGCACGACCTACCGCGACCAGGTGGCGCTGCTGGCCGCCCACGACGTGGCGGCGGCCGTGGAGGACGAAGAGCCGCGACTGCCGTTCGCCGAGGTGGGGCGGCGCCTGTCCGACCTCGCCGACGCGGCCCTGACCGCGGCGCTCGCCGTGGCCGTGGCCACCGTCTACCCGGACGGGCCGATGCCGTCGCGGCTGGGCGTGGTCGCGATGGGCAAGGGCGGCGCGCGCGAGCTCAACTACATCTCCGATGTCGACGTGATCTTCGTGGCGGAGCCTGCCGACGCCAAGACCGGCCGCGTGGCGGGGGAGATGATGCGCATCGGGTCGATGGCCTTCTTCGAGGTCGACGCCGCCCTGCGTCCCGAGGGCAAGTCCGGCGAACTGGTGCGCACGGTCGACTCTCACGCGGCCTACTACAGGCGTTGGGCCAAGACATGGGAGTTCCAGGCGCTTCTCAAGGCCCGCCCCATGACCGGTGACATGGCGCTGGCCGTCGCTTACCACGACGTCGTCCATCCGATGGTGTGGACCGCCGCCGAGCGCGACGACTTCGTCCACGACGTCCAGGCGATGCGCCGAAGGGTCGAGGAGAACGTGCCCGAGGCGTTGCGGGATCGCGAGCTCAAGCTCGGCCGCGGGGGACTGCGCGATGTGGAGTTCGCGGTCCAGTTGCTGCAGATGGTCCACGGCCGCACGGACGAGGACCTGCGCGTGACAAGCACCGTCGACGCGCTGGCCGCGCTGCGGGACGGCGGCTACATCGCGCGCGAGGACGGTGCCGAGCTGGTCGCGGCGTACGAGTTCCTGCGCCTGCTCGAGCACCGCCTGCAACTCCAGCGGTACAAGCGCACCCACCTGCTCCCGGAGGACGACGACGAGGAGGCGTACCGCTGGCTGGCCCGCGCGGCGCACATCCGGCCGAACGGGCCGAACGACGCCTCCCAGGTGCTGCGGCAGAGCCTGCGTCAGCTGCGCCGCCGGGTGCGCCGCCTGCACTCGAAGCTGTTCTACCGTCCGCTGCTCGACTCGATCGCGTCCTACGACGCCGAGGCGTTGTCCCTGAGCCCGGAGGCGATGGAGCGACAGCTGGCCGCGCTCGGGTTCGCGGCGCCGCGCAACGCGCTCGGGCACCTGCGGGCTTTGGCGGGACAGAGCAGCCGCCGGGGCCGGATCCAGGCGTTGCTGCTGCCGACGTTCATGGAGTGGCTGGCCGACACTCCTGACCCGGACGCGGGCCTGCTGGCCTACCGCCGACTGTGTGAGGAGAACGAGGAGGTCACCTGGTTCCTGCGCACGCTTCGTGACGACAGCATCGTGGCCCGCCGCCTCGTCCGGGTGCTGGGTACGTCGGCGTTCGTCGCGGAGTTGCTCATGCGGAACCCGGAGGTGATCCCCGACCTCACCGACGGCGCGGAGGGGCCGCTGCTGGTCGCGGCCAAGGTCTCGGACATCGCCTCGGCGCTCACGGCGTCCGCGGCCCGGCACCCCACGCCGGAGCGGGTCATCGCCGCCGCCCGGTCTCTGCGGCGAGCGGAACTGGCGCGGATCGGCGCCGCCGACGTGCTGGGCATGATCTCCGTGCCGGAGGTGGGCAGGCGGCTGACTGCCGTGTGGCGTGCGGTGCTCGAGGCGTCACTCGCCGCCGTCGTGCGCGACATGATGCCCGCCGACGGCCGCGTACCGGCCCGGATCGCCTACATCGGCATGGGCCGACTCGGCGGGAACGAGTTGTCCTACGGCTCGGACGCGGACGTGATGATCGTGTGCGAGCCCACCGACGGCACGGGTGAGGACGAGGCGGTCCGATGGGCCACGCAGGTGGCCGAGCGGGTGGGCAGGCTGCTGTCCACGCCGTCGTCGGACCCTCCGCTCGACCTGGACGCCGACCTGCGCCCCGAGGGGCGCAACGGTCCCCTCGTGCGGACCCTGGCCTCCTACCGCGCCTACTACTCCACCTGGGCCGACACCTGGGAGCTGCAGGCGCTGCTGCGTGCCTCGTTCGCCGCGGGTGACCGCGACCTCGGCCTGGACTTCCTCCACATGATCGACGTGTTCCGGTACCCGGAGGACGGCGTGCCGCCCAAGGTCGTCCAGGAGATCCGCCGGATGAAGGCACGGATAGACTCCGAGCGCCTGCCGCGGGGCGCGGACCCCGCCACGCACACCAAGCTCGGACGCGGAGGCCTGGCGGATGTCGAGTGGTGCGCGCAGCTGCTCACCATGCAGCACGCCGCCCGCGTTCCCGGACTGCACACCACCTCCACACTCGAGGCGCTGCAGGCCGCCGCGTCCGCGGAGCTGCTGTCCGAAGGCGAACGCGACGCGCTGGTGCAGTCGTGGCTCATGGCCGGACACGCCCGCAACGCGCTGGTCCTCGCGCGCGGCAAGGCGGTCGACCAGCTGCCGGGCCAGGGCAAGATCCTCGCGGCGGTGGCGATGATCTGCACGGGTCGGGCCGACGGCGCGGAGTTCCTCAACGAGTACCTGCGCGTGACCCGGCACGGCCGCCGCGCGGTCGACCGGGTGTTCTGGGGCGAGGACTGACGCCCCGTCGTCCGGGCGCGGGTCCGGGCGGGGGTCGGGGTGCGGATGGGGGTCGTCCCCGATGTGCGCGGGGCTCGCGCGCCGATAACCTGGGCGCATGCCTGTGACCATGAACCTCACCCTCACCCTCGACGGCGTGACGTACGGGGAGCTGTACGAGTTCGTCGACGCCGTGCGCGCGGCCGGCGTCCCGGCCGACGAGCGGGTCCGCTGCATCGGCTCCGACGACAAGGGCGACCGCTTCGAGGTGGAGCTCGGCCCGGATCGTCGTCGCCCCGGCGCGGCTCGCGCGGCCTCAGGCGCCCTGGTGGGGCAGCCGGTGGACCCGCCCTCCGCGTCGCCGTCCTCGCCGACCGTCGCGTCGGTGGCCGAGACGGTGCGCTCGATGGTGCGCAACGGTGACGACCTGGACCGGGTCATCGCCGCGCTGGGAGACCTGCGCAAGTTCCTGCGTTGAGCGGTCGGCGCCCGGTCGCCCGGGCCGTCGCGGTGCTCACGGCGCTCGTCGCCGCGGCGGGGGTCGCGTTGCACCACTCCCGCGCGGAGATCGCGGTGGTTCCGGTCCTGGCGTCCTTCGCCGTGGTGTTCTGGGCGTTCTCGCTGGTCGCGCTCATCGCCGCGGTGCGGGCCCGGTCGGTGTTGCTCGGGATCGTGGCCGCCGCGCTGGTCGGCGTGGGCGCGGTGCAGTACGCGCCGATGGTGGGACCGGCACCTGAGGTCGACGACGACGAGGGCGTCGGGGTGCGGGTGATGGTGCAGAACCTCGAGTACGGCCGGGCCGCCCCGCACGACGTGGTGCGGGCGGTACGCACCGGAGGGGTGGACCTGCTCCTGACGGTCGAGACGACCCCGGAGTCGGCGGACGCGCTGCGCACCGCCGGTCTCACCGGCCTGCTCCCGCACGAGGCCGCCTCCACCGCGCCCACCACGCAAGGGGTCGCCGTGTGGTCGCGGTTCCCGCTCTCGGCGCCGGAGCGGGTGCCCGGCTTCAGCCTGGGGCTGGTGCGCACGGAGATGGCCGGGCCCGGCGGGCCGGTCACGGTGGTGGCCGCGCACCCGGTGGCCCCCGTCTTCGACGCCGCGCTGGCGGTCGAGGAGGCCGACCGCCTGCGGTCGTACCTGGGCAGCCTGCCGGGGCCGGCCCCGGTGATCGTGGGCGGGGACTTCAACGCCACCTGGGACCACGTGCGGTTCCGAGACCTGCGCGACCTCGGGTACACCGACTCGGTCTCCGGGGGCCGTGACGGCTGGGTGCCCACCTGGCCGGCTGGCCGGCGGTTCCCGCCGCTCATCGGGATCGACCACGTGCTGGCGCGGGGCGCGGTCGCGGTGGGGGAGACGGAGACCGTCGAGGTGGACAGGACCGACCATCTGGGCGTGCTCGCCACGGTGCGTCTGCCCGCTCCCCGCGGAGAGTGACCTACCATGCGCACCATGAGTACACGTTCGCGCGCGGCCGGAGTCGTCGTCGCCACCGGCGCGGTGCTGGCGGCCGTCCTCGCGGGGTGCGGCGGGGCGACCGTGGAGGGGGAGGCGCCGGAGGTGTCGGCGGAGCCCACCACATCGGCGCCTGCGACCCCGTTCGCCGAGGAGCTGCCGGAGAAGCCGACCGGGCCGGTACCGCCGCCCCCGCCGCAGTCGCCGGAGCCCGGGCCGATGCCCGGCGAGCCGGAGCCGCTACCGCCGCCCGCGGAGGTCGCGCCCGCACCGGGTGCGGACCCGTCCGCCGCGCCGGCTCCGCCCGCTCCGGGCGCCGGCGACTTCGCGGTGCTGCTACAGCGTCGCGGGGTGACACTGCCCGCGGGCGTGGACCCGGTCGCCACGGCCACCGAGGCGTGCGGTCGCTTCGACGGCGGTCAGCAGATGGACGAGGTGTCCGGCTGGCTCGGCGACCGCGCCGGGCTCGACCCGGACGGGCAGGGGTTCTTCCTCGGCGCCGCGGTGGGGACCTACTGCCCGGAGAACTTTCCCAAGCTGGGCTGAGGCCCGTCGCTCACATGCGGGCGAACCGGGCCCGCGCGATCGAGTACACGCCGAACAGGGCGATGCCCGCGCCGGTGAGGACGAGCAGCACCTGGCCGAAGGGCTGCTCGCCGACCGTGCGCAGCGCGGCGTCCAGCCCGCCGGCCTTCTCGGGGTCCGCGGTGACGACGGCCGCGATCACCAGCCCACCGAGGATCGCCAGCGCCACCCCCTTGGCGACGTATCCGACGCGCCCCGCGATGACCATCGCGCGGCCGATCTCACCGCGGCCGGTGCGTTCGAGGTCCTCGACGAACTTCGCGGTCGCGCCCTTGTACACGTGGTAGCCGCCCACGCCGAGCAGGACCAGACCCACGACCACCAGCACCACCTTCCCGGCGCCCGAGCCCAGCAGGCCGGCCGTGGCGTCGGACGCCGTCTCCGAATCGGACCCGCCACCGCCGGACGCGAACCGTGCGGTGGTCAGCCCCAGGGCCACGTAGACGGCGGCCTTCGCGCCGGCCTTGAGCCGGTCGGAGGCCTCCTCGGACCCCAGCAGCATCTCGACGACCTGCCACAGGCCCAGGGCGATGAACGCCGCCGCGCCCGCCCAGAGCATCATCGTGCCGCCCGGCGCTGAGGCGATCTGGGCGAGCGCGCCGGAGTTGGAGGCCTCGCCGCCGCCGGAGCCCAGGGCGATCCGCACGGCGATCCAGCCGATGAGGAGGTGCACCACGCCGTTCATCACGAAGCCCGCGCGGGCCAGCCACTCGAGCGCCGGGTGGTCGACGGCGGACCGGGCGGCGCCGGACGCGGACCGTGCGGTGCCGGTGGCGGAACGGGAACGCAGGGGCGAGTTCATGGCCGGATTCTCCCACGCCTGCGGGCGTTTCCCATCCGGTCCCGGGTCACCCTCGATCTCGCCGAGGACCTCGTTGCGGCGCCGCAGTTCGGCCAGACGCAGCTCGGCGGCGCGGTGTTCCTCCATGCGCTGCCGCGCCTGCTCGGCCAGGGCGTCCGCCTCGACCTCGGCGAGCAGCAACTGGAGGCGGTCCTTCTGTTCCCGCAGGGTCTCCACGGACGTCTCCATGGCGATGAGTTTGCGGGAGCCGGCCGTGGCGTGGAGGAAGGGGTTGCGTTCGAGGATGAGGCGGGCCTCCTCGGGGTCCAGCACCCGCGAGAGCTTGAGCAGGACCGGGTAACCCTGTCCCTCGCGGTCGGCCTCGGGGTCGTGTTCGGGGTCCAGGGCGGCGGCGACCACCTTGAGCGGCCTGGCCCGCGGGGAGGCGCTGCGGAAGTCGAAAGCGTCCGTGTCCATGGTGATCCCGGCTCCTTCCCGGCCCACCGCCCGGTGGCGATCCGGGCGACCAGTGCTACCTGGCACAACCGTAAACGCCCCGGCCGTGGGGCCGGGGCGTTTCGGGTTTCCGGGGCTATGGGCTCCGGATCATGCAGGGCCGGCGATCAGATCGCCGTGCGCTCAGCAGTCGTAGTAGAGCTCGAACTCGTGCGGGTGCGGCCGCAGGTTGACCGGGGCGATCTCCTTCTCCCGCTTGTACGAGATCCAGTTCTCGATGAGGTCCTCGGTGAACACGCCGCCCTCGGTGAGGTAATCGTGGTCCTGCTCGAGGCGGTCGATCACCGCGGGCAGGGAGGTGGGCGCCTGCGGGATGTCCGCGGCCTCCTCCGGCGGCAGCTCGTAGAGGTCCTTGTCGACCGGCGCCATCGGCTCGATCTTGTTCTTCACGCCGTCCAGGCCGGACATCATCATCGCGGCGAACGCGAAGTACGGGTTGCCCGAGGAGTCGGGGCAACGGAACTCGATGCGCTTGGCCTTGGGGTTGTTGCCCGTGATCGGGATGCGGACACAGGCCGAGCGGTTGCGTTGCGAGTACACGAGATTGATCGGCGCCTCGTAGCCGGGCACGAGCCGGTGGTACGAGTTGATCGTCGGGTTGGTGAACGCCAGTAGCGACGGCGCGTGGTGCAGGATGCCGCCGATGTAGTACCGGGCGATGTCCGACAGCCCGGCGTAGCCCGACTCGTCGTGGAACAGCGGCTGGCCGTCCTTCCACAGCGACTGGTGGGCGTGCATACCCGAACCGTTGTCGCCGAAGAGGGGCTTGGGCATGAAGGTGGCGGACTTGCCGTTCTTCCACGCGGTGTTCTTGACGATGTACTTGAAGAGCTGGACGTCGTCCGCGGCGTGGAGCAGGGTGTTGAACTTGTAGTTGATCTCCTGCTGGGCGCCCGCGACCTCGTGATGGAAGCGCTCGAGCTCGAAGCCGGCGTTCGTGAGGTTGGTGGACATCTCGTCGCGCAGGTCCACGAAGTGGTCGTACGGGGCGACGGGGAAGTACCCGCCCTTCTCGCGGACCTTGTAGCCGAGGTTGGGGGAGCCGTCGGCCTCGGAGCCCGCGCCGCTGTTCCAGTGGCCGGCGCTCGAGTCGACCTCGTAGAAGCCGTGGTTCGTCCCGGAGCCGTAGCGGACGGAATCAAAGACGAAGAACTCGGCCTCGGCGCCGAAGAAGCACGTGTCGGCGATGCCGGTGGAGATCAGGTACTCCTCGGCCTTACGGGCGACGTTGCGTGGGTCGCGGCTGTAGGCCTCGCGGGTGAACGGGTCGTGGACGAAGCAGCTGACGTTGAGCGTCTTGGCCCGGCGGAAGGGGTCAAGGCGGGCGGTGGCGACGTCCGGGAGGAGCATCATGTCCGACTCGTGGATGGACTGGAAACCCCGGATGGAGGAGCCGTCGAAGGCCAGGCCGTCCTCGAACAAGTCCTCGTCGAACGCCGCTGCGGCGATCGTGAAGTGCTGCTCGTTGCCCGGCAGGTCGGTGAACCGGATGTCGACGTACTCGACGCCCTCGTCCTTGATGAACTTGATGACCTCGTCCGGAGTGGAGAATGCCACGATTCGCTCCTCGTCTCTTCAAGTGCGACGGGCGACCGGTGTCTCCCGTCGTGCGGTGACCTCACGATATGGGCGAGGTGTTGCCCGGCCGTCAAGCGAATGTTTCGCCGGTGTTACACGAGACGGCCGGGGGTGTCCCTCCCAATGGGACAAGCCTAGTCGTGCGGGGCGGGGGTCGCCGACATGAGGAACGGCAGCTCGCCGGGCTACGCTGGCCACATGCGTGATGTAGCGGGATCGTGGCTGTCCGGACCCACGTCCGGCAGCGGGCCGGAGCAGAAGTTCAAGGGCGAGAACCTCGGTCTGCCAGAGTCCGGCCCGGGCTCGATGGCCCCGCTCGGTGTCCGTTTCGGAGCCCTCGTGGTCGACTGGTTCCTGGCCTACGGCCTGGTGGCCGCGGTCGTGTCGGTGGCCGGGCCCGGTGTGCTGGGCGGTGACTCGTTCGCGGCGGTGTCCAGTTGGGCGGTGCCGTTGGTGTGGGGCGTGATCGGCGTGGTCTGCGTCTGGCTGTTCGCGCAGACCCCGGGCCAGGCGGTGCTCGGGATCGGCACCGCCCGGGTGGACGAGGAGGAGCGGGTCGGTTTCCTGCGTTCCCTGGTGCGGGTGGTGTTCATCTTCTTCCTGCTGCCCCCGCTTATCCAGGACGAGGACGGCCGCGGCATGCACGACCGCGCCACAGGCACGGCGCTCATCCGCTCCCGCTGAGCATCAGCCCCGGCGGCGGGCGCTACGCTGGATGTTGCGGACCTTCGCGCCCTGCGGGACCGGGCCCTTGGGCATCTGGTTCTGCACGCCGGTCTTGGTGCTCAGCGCGCGCAGCCGGGTGTCCAGGGCGTCGACCTTGGCGCGGCTGATGTTCATCGGGTAGCGGGTGAGGCGCCGGTTGAGCTTGCGCAGCGGCACCTGCTCCGGGGTCGCGTCGGTCTCGTCGCCCACGATCAGTTCGTAGATCGGGGTGTCGCCCACGACGCGGGCAACCTTCTTCTTCTCCTGCGTCATGAGCGGCTTGAGCCGGTGCGGTTGGCCCTCGCCGACGAGCACGATCCCACAGCGGCCGACCACGCGGTGGACGGCGTCGAAGCTGGTGGTGGCGGCGACGGCCTGGTTGACCCGCCACCCCGACCGCAGCTGGTCCAGCGCCCACGCGGCGGCGCCCGGCTGCCCCTCGGCCTTGCCGTACACGGTGTTCTGCACGCGCCGCGAGAAGACGACCATCGCGAGCATGAGGCCCACGAGCACACCCAGCGGCAACATCCACCACTCGCCGCCCCACAGGGTGCCGAGGAGGAAGAACACCACGGCCGAGAGGACGAGTGCACCGATCATCAGCGGCCACAGGAGCTTGTCCTGCTTGGACTGGATCTTCAGCGCCTGCCACATCTGGCCGCGCTGCTCCTTGCCCGCCGCCCGCCGTGCGGCCCGGGCCGCCTTCTTGTCCGCCTTGCTGACCTCGCTCTTCGCCATACCCCTGAGGATACGTGGCGTGGGGCGCGGTCAGAGAACCGCGCCGCCCTCGCCCCGAGCGTGACGGGGCGAGGGCGGCGGGAGGAGCGCGGCGGGTGCGGCGCCGGGTGTGCGTGCCCGGGTCAGGCGCGCGCGGCCTCGCGGGCCAGCACGCTCGAGGCCTCCTGCGACGCCGATCCCTCCGAGGTGAGCTGCCGCAGGTGCTCGGGCACCTCCTGGCCGCGGTGCTCGAGCGCCTGGACGTACAGGCGACCGGCGCGGTAGGACGAGCGGACGAGCGGGCCCGCCATGACGCCGGCGAAACCGATCTCGCGGGCCTTGTCGGACAGCTCCACGAACTCCTCGGGCTTGACCCACCGGTCGATGGGGTGGTGCCGGGGGGTGGGGCGTAGGTACTGGGTGATGGTGAGGATGTCGCAGCCGGCGGAGTGCAGGTCCCGCATCGCGTCGACGATCTCCTCGGTGGTCTCGCCCATCCCCAGGATGAGGTTGGACTTGGTCACCAGACCGAAGTCGCGGGCGGCGCGGATCACGTCGAGGGAGCGCTCGAACCGGAACGCGGGCCGGATCCGCTTGAAGATCCGGGGCACGGTCTCCAGGTTGTGTGCGAGCACCTCGGGGCGCGACTCGAAGACCTCGGCCAGCTGGTCGGGGTCGCCGTTGAAGTCGGGGATGAGGTTCTCTACCCCTGTGTTGGGGTTGAGTTCGTGGATCTTGCGGACCGTCTCCGCGTACAGCCAGGCGCCGCCGTCGTCGAGGTCGTCGCGCGCGACGCCGGTGATGGTCGAGTAGCGCAGACCCATCTCGCGGACCGACTCGGCGACACGGCGGGGCTCGTCGCGGTCGAGGGCGGAGGGCTTGCCGGTGTCGATCTGGCAGAAGTCGCAACGACGGGTGCACTGCTCACCGCCGATGAGGAACGTCGCCTCGCGGTCCTCCCAGCACTCGTAGATATTGGGACACCCGGCCTCCTCACACACCGTGTGCAGACCGCCACCTCGCACGAGGCCCTTCAGTTCCTTGTACTCGGGGCCCATCGTGGCACGCGTACGGATCCACGACGGTTTGCGTTCGATGGGGGTCTCGGCGTTGCGGGCCTCGATGCGCAGGAGCTTGCGGCCCTCGGGAGTCACAGTCACGTCACCAAGACTACGCGTGGTTCAGGACACGGGCAGTCGGCCGTCGAGCGCCTCCACCAAGTCGGAGGTGACCTGATCGAGAACGTCCGACACGGTGACCGTGCGGCCGAGTTCGGCGGTGAGCGAGGTGATCCCGGCGTCGACGATCCCGCACGGCACGATCCGGGAGAACGCGGTCAGGTCGCAGTCGCAGTTGAGGGAGAACCCGTGCATTGTCACCCCGCGTTGGACGCGGATCCCGATCGCGGCGATCTTGCGTTCGGGCCGCGCGCCCGCGGCCGCGCACCAGACCCCGGAGCGACCGTCGACGCGGCCGGCCTCCACGCCGAGCCGGGCACAGGTGGTGATGAGTGCCTGCTCGACGCGGCGCACGTACTCGACCACGTCGATCGGGTCGGTCAGCGCGACGATCGGGTACCCGACGAGCTGGCCCGGGCCGTGCCAGGTGATTCGCCCGCCGCGATCCACGTCGACGACCGGGGTGCCGTCGACCGGCCGGTCGGACGGCTCCGTCCGCTTGCCGGCGGTGTAGGTGGCGGGGTGCTCGAGGAGCAGCACGGTGTCTCCGCGTCGCCCGTCGGCGCGCTCCTCGGCCAGGGTGCGCTGGAAGTCCCACGTGGGGGAGTACTCGACGGTGCCGAGCCGCCGGATCTCCGGGGCGGACGGGTCGCGGCGCAGGGACTGACCGGTGTGAGACATACCACCAGGGTAGGCCGCGTGGGCGCGCGTGGCCCGGGAGGGTGGTACCACGACGACGGGCGCCCTCCCCGTAAGGAGGACGCCCGTCGCGTGGTCGGCGGAACCGGCGGTGGGACTACAGTCCGAGGTCGCCCTCGAACTCGGCCTTCTCCAGGCGGTCCTTGACCGTGGTGAGGAAACGGCCGGCGTCGGCGCCGTCGATCAGCCGGTGATCGTAGGTCAGCGGGGTGTAGCCCATCGACCGGATGGCGATCGACTCGCCGTCGTCGTCGGCATCCACCACCGGACGGCGCACGATCGCGCCGGTACCCAACATCGCCGCCTGCGGCGGGACCAGGATCGGGGTGTCGAAGAGGGCACCCTCGCTACCGATGTTGGTGATGGTGAACGTGCCGCCCGCGAGATCGTCCGGGGTCAGCTTGGACGACCGGGCCCGCTCCGCGAGGTCGTTGATCGCCTTGGACAGGGCCGGGATGTCCATGTCCTGGGCGTTCTTGATGACCGGCGAGAGCAGTCCGGCCTCGGTGTCCACGGCGATGCCGAGGTTCACCGACCCGTGGTAGGTGATCTCGTTGGAGTCCTCGTTGTACGAGGCGTTGACGTTGGGGTGCGAGACCAGGGCCTCGACCACGGCCTTGGCGTAGAACGGCAGGTAGGTCAGTTTGACGCCGTGCTTGTCGGCGAACTTCTCCTTGACCTGCGAGCGCAGCTGCGCCACCCGGGTCATGTCCACCTCGAAGACCTGCGTGAGCTGGGCGGTCTGTTGCAGCGACTCACGGGTCTTCTGCGCCGTGATCTTGCGGATCCGGTTGGCCTTCTTGGTGGTGCCGCGCAGCTCCGCGAGCTCGGGCCGGACGCCGGCCTTCGACGGGCCGCCGCTGGGCGCCTTCTCCTCGGCCGGGGCCTCGGAACCGGAGTCGGAGCCCGAGCCCTCGGCCGCCGCGAGGACGTCCTGCTTACGGATCCGGCCGCCGATACCGGTGCCCTTGACCGAGTCCAAGTCGACGCCGTGCTCCTGCGCGAGCTTGCGCACGAGCGGGGTGACGTACGGCGAGGTGCCGGCCTTGGCGGCGGCGGCGGGCTCGGCCCGGGGCGGGACCGCGTCGGACGACTCGTCCGCGGAGGACGTCCTCGGCGCCGGCTTCGCGGAATTCTTCGCGGAGGTGTCCTCGGACTTCTTCTCGGACTTCTTCTCGGCCTTGGCCGCGGCCTCGGTCTCCTGGGAGGGGGTGTCCTCGGGGACCTCGTCCTCGCCGGAGGCGTCGACGCCCTCGTCCTTGGCGTCGGTCGCGTTCTGATCCTCGGCCGACTGGTCGTCGTCGCTCGCGTCGTCGGTGTCGTCGGAGCTGCCGGAGCCGTCGCCGATGACGGCGAGGGTGGCGCCGACCTCGACGGTCTCGTCCTCCTCGGCGACGATCTTCTGGACGGTGCCG